>JAOULU010000089.1 GCA_029881855.1 Nitrosomonas sp.
GGTTGCACCACGTGCATTGGGAATGCGGGCCCATTGGCAGAGCCAATCGAAGAGGCCATTGTTCAGCATGATTTAATTTGTGCGGCGGTGCTTTCTGGTAATCGTAATTTTGAGGCCAGGATTCACACCAATATTCGCGCTAACTTCTTGTCTTCACCGCCATTGGTTGTGGCCTATGCCATTGCTGGCACCATACTGAAAGACCTGACTACCGAGCCATTAGGTATTGGTAAAGATAATAAGCCTGTTTGGTTGAAAGATATCTGGCCAAGTAGTGAGGAAATACATGCTTTGCTAAAATCTGCAACCAATGCTGATACGTTCCGTCAACTGTATGGTAATTTAACGAAAGATCACCCACTCTGGAACAATATTACATCGGTAACAGGGCAAACGTATAACTGGCCAGAGTCAACTTATATTGCCGAGCCACCTTTTTTTGAGGATTTCTCGTTGCAACCCGGTGCTGCAAATACAACAAATAGCATAAGCAATGCTTATGCTCTGGGTATTTTTGGTGACTCAGTCACCACTGACCACATCAGTCCTGCCGGTGCTATTAAAGAAGCTTCTCCGGCGGGAGAATATTTGAAGGCCAATCAAGTATCAAAAAATGATTTTAATAGCTACGGTTCACGCCGAGGTAATCATGAAATCATGATGCGGGGCACATTTGCTAATGTGCGCATCAAGAATCTGATGGTTCCAGGTAGTGAGGGTGGCGTGACCCTTTATCAGGGTGGTGCAGATCGCGCGGCCGAGCAAATGAGTATTTACGATGCGGCCATGAAATATCAGTCACAAGGTATTCCTACTGTTGTCTTTGGCGGCAAGGAATACGGTACAGGATCAAGTCGGGACTGGGCTGCTAAAGGCACGCAACTACTTGGTGTAAAAGCGGTTATCGTCACCAGTTTTGAGCGTATCCACCGTAGTAATCTGATTGGTATGGGTGTTCTTCCACTGCAATTTAAAGGCAGTGATAATGTACAGTCATTGGGGATCGAGGGCAATGACCAATTTGATATTCTAGGCTTGGACGATTTAAAGCCACAGCAGGACGTTACATTAGTAATTCGTAAGCAAGATGGCACGCAAAAAGAAGTTGCGTTACTATGCCGAATTGACACCAGTATTGAAGTGGATTATTACCAGCATGGCGGTATTTTGCCTTATGTTTTAAGAGAGCTTACCAAGTAACGCCGAAAACATCTTTCATCGATGATAATAGCGTAAACGAAAACCGCGCAGTATAAGTGCGGTTTTTTTTGTGTTTGTTCTACACATCAACCCTGATATGTTTTTTATGTGTGTCCTGCATTGATTTGTATCAAAAAAACAAAGAGTAAAAAAAGAGTATAATCCCGGGTCAAGTAAAAGCCTGAATATCGCGATATTCAGGCGAATAGTTTTTGTACTTAAGTATTTGTGCTAAGAAAAGAGATAAGATTGATTCAGTTGGTCGTGCATAGTCATTTCAATAACGATGGATCAGAACAACGATCCTCCTGTCCTATTTCCCAGTTTAATTATCTTTAAGTTCGGAAGCTATTTGCCGGAATAACCTTATTGGGGCTAATTTAAAAAATAGTTTTAAAGTTTAGAACACCGAAAATAATACAAAAAGAGGTGAGTATGTGTTGGAGTGGTGAAGCGTCAGCGGTTCTTGCTGCTGCTGGTATTGGTACGGCTATTTATGTTGCAAGAAAAGGGGAATCAAAGGAGCTTTGGATACCACTATCCTATTTTGCATTAATGGAGTTATTGCAAGCGGTTACATATATTTATATTGATCGCTGTGACAGTCCATATAATCAAATGCTCACGTTGTTTGGCTATTTGCATGTCGCATTCCAACCATTTTTTGCCAATATGGTTGCGATGTACTTCGTTCCTGAGCATATCAAGAAAAAAATTTCGACCACGGTCTATAGTTTATGCGCCATAGCGGCCATTGCCATATTGGTAAAAATGTATCCATTTGCATGGGCTGGAACCTGTAATATCGGTGTAGAAGGTTTCTGTGGCGCATACACCTGCTCAACTTCTGGCGAGTGGCATATTGCTTGGCAATTGCCGTTAAACGGTTTGCTGTCTGAGCCACAAGCATATCTGTTTGGTTTTGAATGGGGTTTACATGCGTTGATTTATATCCTCGCCGCGTTTGTTATGCCTTTTATCTACGGTTCTTGGCGCTTCGTTAGCTTTCACTTTTTGGTTGGTCCATTCATCTCCGATATTTTGACCAATGACCCCAATGAATTCTCAGCCGTATGGTGCTTATTTTCAATTGCCTTGTGTGTTTCTGTCATTAAAACACCCATTAGAAAGCACCTGCATGTTAAAAACTGGTTCTTTTATAATAATAAAGCCAAACAACAGCGGGAACGGTCCATAACACAACCCTAGACGGTCATTAAATGCGATACTATTTTGTTCATGATGTGCATGTACTCTCTGGCTGTTTGCGCGAGAGTAGAACTTATATTTGAGGAGAAAATATGATTACCCTGTATGGTATTGGATGGTCACGAGCAAACTATGTGCTTTTTACGCTAGAAGAACTGGGTCTTGAGTTTAAGCATATTAAACTGCACCCGTTTGAAGACGAAAAGAATTCACCGGAGTATCTCAACCTGAATCCAATGGGTCAGTTGCCTACACTGGTTGATGGGGATTTGGTGTTAACAGAATCGATGGCGATCAATTTTTATCTTGCCAGAAAATACGGTGATGGGAAGTTATGGCCTGATCAATTAGAAGATGAAGCGCAGGTATACAAATGGACGTTCTTCGCGATAACTGAGTTAGAAAAGCCATGTGTGGATATTGTTATTCAGAAAAACTTTGTAGATGAAAAAGATAGAAATTTTGACCTAATTAAAAGGTCTGAAAAAAGTCTTATCAAGCCACTGGGTGTGTTAGATAGCGCCCTTGCAGGTAAAGATTATCTGGCCGCCAATCAATTTAGTATTGTCGATATTAATGTAGCGAGTGTTTTGTCTTATGCGCTGAGTGCTGAATTTGATTTTTCACCTTATCAAAATTTGCAACGCTATCTGAATAATATTTTATCTAGGCCGGCACGTAAGAGAGCTGAAGCTGCTTGAATCATTTATTTGTTGTGGTTAGGGAATCGCTGTCATTACTTGGACAATCAAAGCGTCAATTACTATCAATCAAAGGGGTAACAAAGGGGGCAGACTCGATTGTTCTGTTAAATTGAGTAATATTTGCTTCATCTTTAATAAGAAATGTTACCAATCTAGTCTGATCCCTTTAATTTATGGAGTATGCAGATATTAAGACCCTAATTATTATCCTCGCTACCACTTAACAGTCTCGGCTTCAGAGAGTGCCTTGATCCATTTTTCTCTTTTTTCTGGTGACAATGCCTTGGTCTTTGCCGTATAAGAAAGACGAAATACATTGAATTTTCCATAAATAACTCTGACAATTTCATGCTGATCAGCATCAGGCGGACAGTTTTTTGTTTTCCATTCATACAAAATGCTTTCTTCTTTTGTCTTGGGCGGCAACTGAGTTTCTATCTCGTTCCAGTCAATAGTTGGGCACTTCTTAGACAGTTCTTTTTGTTGACCACTCACAAAGGCAACTATAGATTCAGGAGCTGTTGACTTACTTATAGTGTGAATAGTAAATAGCTCTGACCAGTTGTCAATTTTTTCTCCAGGTAGCACAAACTCCGTAATCATTTGGTTTTGCTCCAGTGCTTCATGTCCAACCTTCCACTCTTTGAAGTCAAAACCACCGGAAATAGCTTCATTCTGGGGACCCATGCCGGCGCAGCCCGACAGAATTATGGCTGTGCATACACAAGTGCCACATATGCTGATTGTCATTTGAAAACGAGATACGTTGAATTTCCAGGAAGTCAGGCGCATGAAATATAGAATGCTGTTGATCATTTAAACCTCCGTAGTAATGTTGTAAATCTAAGCAGGTCGTCCCTAGACCTGAGTGTGAAAGAGGCGCAGCAACTTAATATCATACCCCAAATACCAAAATGAACAAGAGACAATACCAGCCCTGAATTCAGGGGGTTACATAAGTCAAGATCGTTGTAAGTGATGTGCCCGTGGCGCATGCGGTAGAGGTTTATGTTGCAAATAGCAAAATCAAAAGGGTCAGTCTTGATTGTTCTTGTAAGTTTAGAACAAAGCAGGTTGGGTGTGGTGTTTGTTGCCTTGCTGAGCTGAGGCGCAGGAATTGTTTTTTATTAGATTTTATTCTTTTCGCAAGTAGAGAGAATATCTTCTCGGAACTGGTTGACACTCCGGTTCTGCATAAGCTCTGTGCTTTGTCTTTGTTTGTCGTAGGCAATAATGACTATTGCTTCATTTCCCACGCTGTTTGGCAGTTGCATCATTTTATCTAGTGACATGCCTGCTTGCCGTGCCTTCATTATTGATGCCGCTATTTCACCTACCTCTGTGCAGTTGTCACGTTTATCATCTGCATAAATCGGGGTTGTTAAGATTGAAAAAAATACGGCTAATATGAGTATTCTCATGATTTGTCCTTTAGAACCAGGATGTTAAATTTAAAATGCATTATTTTGAGTCAGTGAATTCAACGTCAAAGTGTGTTGCAGATGAGGAAAGTTGAGTATCAAGTGTAACTCTGCTTCGCATTTTCGGGATTTAGATGGCAGAGACTAAACGATAATCTAGCTATATCTTATCTCAAGAACACGTGTGAATGTATTTTATCTTCAATAGCTTGCTGTTTTGTTTCTTTGTGAAAGTGAGATTGAATGTGGCAATGTGTATATGGGGCGATATTACAGCAACAGCACAAACTATAGGGTTAATTGTATTGCGACAGGGTCTGTTTGGTTTGAACGATGCTGAATAAAGCAACGAAACCAATCTGCATGATATAAAATCCATCCTTTGTTTTTAATTGATCAAAGATTGTTTATGCCAGCCAGTACCCAATCATCATCTCGCCGATTCCAGCTTGTTATTGGCATCAGTATTATCGTGATTTTTATCATGGTTGGTATATTCCTGGGAACAAGCTCGCAGGGTGATTCGTCAGAAACCTATCCAAAAGGTTTCCGTGGTAATACTTGCACGATTGAAACTGAAACGCTCACGGTCGGCTATTCCAGTTATTATTTGACGGGCGACTACCAAGGCATAGAAGGCGAAATCAGAACACCCTATATGCCCGTGCAGTGCAATAGAATACCCCAGCCGGGCATGCTAAATATTGCGATAGACCTGCTGCATCCAGACTCAGTTCGCGATGTGCCACTGGCGTTACGTTTGGTCAAAATTAATGTGTTTGATGATGAGACGTTTGAAGAGCAAGATGTGCTTTCTATCCCGCCCCAAACCTATCCCTCTGGTGTCATTACGCAGGCATTCAGGCTGGATGAGATCGGCTACTATATTGTTTACCTAGATGGAACCAGCCCAGAAAATGTTCAGTATTTGGTGCGGGTTCCTGTGACTGTTGGTCACGATTGGAAAGATGATGTCAGAAATTTCTTACCACCAATTCTGAGAAAGTTTATCTAGTGTCGATAATTCTTTGCTTGTCATTGAGTATTTACATCAACAGAATCAATTTGTTTGCTTGGTTTTGTGTTTCTTCAAATAAGCAGTCATACCCGCAGCCGTCAAAATAGCCCAAACTGCAAAAAGTGCACCGGGCAAGGCAGTTTCTGGTGGAAAATGTTTCAGTGCCAGTGCAACACCAAGGCCTGCATTTTGCATGCCGATTTCAATGGAGAGAGCAATTTGCAGTTTTTTCTCGAAACCATAAAGACGGGCTAGTTGCCAGCCTGCCAGGTACCCCAATAGATTAATAATAGCGACGGTCATAAGCAATTGTATGCCAACATCAGCAATACGTTCTTGGTTTGCTGCCACAACATAACTGCAGATGATAACAATGGATAGCACGGCGATGGCCGGGGCAATTTCAGTCATAATCTGTGTTTTTTGGCCCAGATAATGTTTGACTACTATGCCGAGGATAATGGGAAGCAGCACGATCGTAAGGATTGTTTGTATCATTGGCCAAAATGGAATCGGCAACAATGCACCGCCAATCCATTCAACTAATGCTGGGGTTAATAGCGGTGAAAGTAACGTGGCGACGGTGGTGAGTGCAACGGAATAAGCTAAAGCACCGCCGGCCAGATAAACAATGACGTTACTGGCCATTGCGCCGGGCGCGCAGGCAACAATGATCAATCCTAATGCTATTTCATTGGGTAAACCGCTGCTATAAGCGGCAATGGCGCCCAGTAATGGCATCACGGTGAATTGGGTGAATAGCCCCAAACTGATTTGCTTGGGTTGACGGCGGACTTGTTTGAGTTCGTCTGGATCCAGAACGATACCCAGTGAAAACATGGTGGCCGCAAAAAGCCACAGAAAAACATGTTCAAAAATAAGGAACACATCCGGCAATAAATAGGCGGAAATCGCTACAAATAGTGTCAATGGGGCCAGATTGTTGCTGATCAGGTTAATAAATTTCATTGGGTAATGGCTTGGTGAGGAGGTGTTGGCATTCTATTTGTAACAATGGAACGGATTTAATCATCAATCAGTAAATGACCAAAAAAAGCAAAAATTCCAATCGCAATACCGGTAACAAATTGTGCATGTACTACATGAGAGAATTTTTTGAGTTCGTCAGGGGTATATCGCCAAGTTAAGAATAAGCCGAATAATCCCTGCCAAACAACTAAAGCCAGTAGAGCGGGAAAGAACAGAATGTGACTGTGCTCAGAGAAACCCATCATCGAGATATGCAGCAAAATAACCGCCACAGCTGCGATACCGAAATAGACATGGGTGCGGTTTAGCCAGGTCAGCAGTTGGTTGAGTGCGCTGGAATTGATGGGGGAAGTGTAGTCAGGGAGCAAACGGTGTGCTAGCTTTCCTTTGCCCAAAAACAGTTTTAGAGCGGTGCGGAAATAAATGAATGAGATTAAACCC
>JAOULU010000088.1 GCA_029881855.1 Nitrosomonas sp.
CAGCAAGCCGGACAGAAATCCAGCCACACTGCCGGACAAAGCTAATGCACGCGCACAAGTCCATGTCCATATCAGCCGACCATCAGCAGTTTCAATGAGACACGGCTGCGGGGCAGTATCTGCGGCATTAACATTTTTTTTGCCCTGCACGCTGTCTCGAAACATATCCACGGCAACATAAACCAAGACTGCTGCAAAGAGTAGTGTCAAAGGCGCATTGGGTAGCTTCTGCGCTAGCCAGATACCAATTGGTGAGGCAATCACACCAATAATGGCAATAAAGCCTGCCGCCCGATATCTTACTTTACCTTGGATCAGCGCAATGGTTGCGCCCATTGTTGCTGACAAACATACAGCTAACAAGGCAATCGGCGCGGCTTCTGCAACTGCTAGTTGCAACCCAAAGATTAGCAAAGGAACGGCAAGAATCGCGCCACCGGCACCTGTCAACGCAAGTAACATCCCCGTTAACGAGCCTAGTAGAAAAGGTATTAGATAGATTTCCAAATCATTAGCTTGATTTACCGGGACGTGCTAGCCATTCTTTACCTTTCAACATGGCATTCCAGTAAACCCAAGGAAATAGCGTTGTTTTAAAAAACCAAGCGAGTTTTCTTGGTACCGTTGGATTCAGCGGAAAAGTTGGCAACAATTTTCCACCAAACCCAAATTCAGCAAGAATTACTTTTCCGTTTTCCACCGTTAATGGGCATGCACCATAGCCATCATAAATCACCTTTAACTCATGGTCTTCCTTGGCAGCAAGCAGGTTCTCAGCAACCACGACAATTTGCTTTCTAACCGCTGCGGCTGTTTTGGCGTTGGGGGATGAAGAAACATCACCTAATGAAAACACATTGGGATAATCAGGATGCTGTAGTGTCTTCTCATTGACTTTACAAAAACCGCTGGCATCGGCAAGCGGACTATTACGTACGAAATCCGGCGCCATTTGTGGTGGTGTAACATGTAACAAATCAAATGGCTTTTCCTTGTGCGTCACTTTGCCTTCACTATCTTTAAGATCAAAATAAGCAATTTTTTTTCTGCCATCGACTTTCACAAGATTAGTATTAAATGCCAACTTTGCATCATAGCGATTAACATACTCCATCAGCGGCGGCACAAAATCCGCAACACCAAATAACACAGCGGTTGCTGTATCAAATTCGACATCTATTTGGTCCAAACAACCTACACGTTCCCAATGATCACATGCCAAATACATTGCTTTTTGCGGCGCCCCCGCACATTTTATCGGCATCGGCGGTTGGGTGAACAATGCTTTACCTTCTTTAAGTTCTTTAACTAAGGACCAGGTATAGGGTGCTAGATCAAAGCGATAGTTTGACGTTACACCATTTTTGCCCAGAGTCTCTTCCAGGCCTTCAATTTTTTCCCATGCCAAACGGATGCCCGGACAAACAATCAATTGTCGATAACCAATGGCACGCCCATCAGCCAAATTTACAATATCATTTTTTGGGTCAAAACCATCGGCTGCTGCCTGAACCCACACGGCATTTTTCGGTATAACATCTGACATGTTCTTGACCGTATCTGCTGCGGCATAGGCACCACCACCGACCAGTGTCCAAGCCGGTTGATAATAATGTTTATCACTCGGTTCAATAATGGCAATACGTAATGTTGGTCTACGCTTAAGAAGACTTGCTGTTACACCGATACCTGCAGAACCACCACCCACCACGACAACATCAAAAACATTATCCCAATTACATGCCGCCACGACGGATTGGTGTTCTTCTGTTACGTTGTCTGTCTTAGCCATCTGATGCAATGCAGTCGCACGTTTCCCAGAGCCACAAAACGCCAGGATTGGCGTCGGCAATTCTGAAACCAGTTGCTTAAATGCTTCTCCACGCTCATCCGGTATAACGCCTATCCTAACGGGCAAATAAGCAAAGGTGACACCCAGCGATTTCGCTACAACTTCCAATTCCTCACTAGTGGGTTGCTCACCACCCCCTTCAAAATCTGGGCGATTACAAATAATAGACCTAAAGCCAGCATTTACAATTTCATCAATATCATCAATTGTTATTTGGCCAGTTACAGATACACGCTCGTCCAGCTTAGTTATGTCCATGCTCATCTCGTTCTCCCGTACAAACCCATGATCAATTTAACGATAGTGAACCGCTTAATCCCTGTTCAAATTAGGGTTACATCGTATCACTGATTTTTATCTGAACCACAATAAAGTTCAAATAGAACGCCCATTATTTTAGCGGCTTCTGGACTAGCTAAATGATAATAAATATATTTTCCTTGACGCTCAGTTGTTACCAATTTTTCCTCGCGCAACACGGTTAATTGCTGTGAAAGTGTAGGTTGATGAATATCCAGTAATGTTTCCAATTCACCAACATTTTTGGCCCCTTCACTCAATTGACACAAAATAAGTAGCCGGTCTTCGTTAGCCAGTATTTTCAATATAGCGCATGCTTCAGAAGCCGATTCTCTTATGGTTGAAATTTCAGGCAAAGATAAAGGTAAATTTGAATTCATCATTTAATATTGTTTTACTGTGGCCAGTTACTGTTTTCGACGCATTGCTTCAAACAAACCCATTCCCAGCAGCATCGACGCTATAAATATAAAAATCTCAGTATGGCCTGTTCCCACTAAAACCAACGCGGGGCCAGGGCAAATACCAGCCATTCCCCAACCAATACCAAATATAAAGCTCCCAATTAGCAAACGCTTATCTATTTTTCTAGAGGCAGGCAAATGCATGGGTAATCCTAAGTAGCTGTGCCCTAATTTACTGGCCACCAAAAAAGCAATCGATCCCACTGTTATTGCGCCAATCATTACCCATAACAGCGCAGCATTCCAGTTACCTGCAACATCAAAGAATGCCAGGACTATTGCAGGGTTTGCCATACCAGACAAAATAAGTCCTAATCCAAAAATAAGCCCAGATAATCCAGCTATGATATGCATCATTTTATGTTTCCTTAAATCAATTCAAAAAAAACTATGCCGTAAGTACATGGCGTATTAAATAGACCGTAATAGCACCAGTGATAACAAATACCATTATTGCCACCAAAGAACGTAACGATAATCGGGAAAGGCCGCAAACCCCATGACCACTGGTACAACCTGAACCCAGCCGCGCACCAAATCCAACCAATAGACCCGCTATTGCCAACATCACGCCACTGGCTTCAATATGTATTACAGGCAAAGCAAAAAACTGTTGCCAAACCACTGGCGAGACAATGAGACCTACAATAAAAATGATGCGCCAATTAACTTCACTGACTTGCCATCTAAATAATTCGCCGACAATGCCGGAAACACCTGCAATACGACCATTAAAAAGCAGCAATAGGCTTGCCGAAAAACCTATGATCATGCCGCCGATCAATGCTGGCCACGGTATAAAATCTAAATTAACCATAATATCTACCCGAAAGATTAAATTAATTACATAATATTGTAATATATTATATATAATGATATATTGATGTCAAGTTTTAAAAAAATCGGTTACTAATTTTCTTTCTGGAGAATCCAATGACACCCAATATCAAAGCTTTTTTTGACGCTACAACTTGGACCATTAGCTATATTGTTTTTGATGAAGCAGGTGGCAGTTGCGCCATTATTGATCCTGTATTGGATTACGACCCTCATTCAGGCCGCACCCGCACGATATTAGCTGATCAACTGATCGATTTTATTACAAGCAACCAGCTATCAGTCTCATGGATTCTTGAGACACATGCCCATGCAGATCACTTGTCATCCGCTGGCTACATAAAAGATAAATTAGGTGGCAAAACCGCTATTGGAAACAATATTCCCTTAGTCCAAAAAACCTTTAAGAACATCTTTAATCTTGGTGATGAATTTATTCCTGACGGCAGCCACTTTGACCATTTATTCGCAGACGGTGAAACATTCCAGGTGGGTAAACTAACCGCAACAGCCATTTCTGTATCCGGACATACGCCCGCAGATATGGCTTATCATTTTGATGATGCCATCTTCATTGGAGACACCCTTTTTATGCCTGATGTTGGTACAGCACGCGCTGATTTCCCTGGCGGAGATGCACATAAACTCTATCAATCCATCCACAAACTACTTACCTATCCGCCACAAACACGACTCTTTATGTGTCACGATTATCCACCCAATAACCGACCTGTTGAATATCAAAGCACCGTCGCACAACAACGTGAAAGCAACATTCATGCGCATGATGGCATCAGCGAGGAAGCATTTATCGCTATGCGCACCGAAAGAGATGCCACTTTAGAAATGCCTACTTTATTACTACCTTCGGTGCAATTGAATATTCGTGCCGGAACAATGCCGCCACCAGAAAACAATGGTGTAGCCTATTTTAAAATCCCAATTAATATGATTTAAGTTATAAAGTACTTGGTCAAACAGGCGCAGCTATGGCATGAATTGTTGACAACAAACCCACCAATTTATGGTGGGTCAGAACCCTGTTCGACAGGCTCTATACAAGCAAGTTTTGCGTATGCAAGCCTCAATAACAGTATTGCAATAAGAATACTGACATTGATATGATTATGCACATTCTTATTGCAGCATCTATAGACACCGTTTCCAAAAAAATTACACAGTGCATCAACAGCCTCTTGTCCTAGACACAAACATTAAATGAAAAACAATGAACCTTGCAGAGAAACATTTACACAACTTTACCGCAATGTTGAACAACAAATTATTGGCCAACCATCACTGGTTCAACGCTTATTACTAACCTTACTTTGCGATGGGCATTTATTGCTGGAAGGTGCGCCCGGACTGGCTAAAACACGTGCTATTAAAGCACTGGCAAATAACCTGGAGGCCAATTTTCATCGGATTCAATTTACCCCAGATTTGTTACCTGCCGATCTTACTGGCAGCGACGTTTTTCGCCCTGAAAGCGGCAATTTTACATTCAATAAAGGACCTATCTTTCATAATGTAATTCTTGCGGATGAAATTAACCGCGCTCCCGCCAAAGTACAATCTGCATTATTAGAAGCTATGGAAGAGCGGCAAGTAACTGTAGGTGCAGCGAGCTATCCACTACCACCATTATTTATGGTAATGGCAACCCAAAACCCGATTGAGCAAGAAGGCACTTATCCATTACCTGAGGCACAACTCGACCGTTTTTTACTGCATGTTCGCGTGGACTATCCAGATAAAAATGCTAGCCGAGAAATTCTGCAACTGGTGCGACGTGAAGCGTTAAATACACTCGATAAAACAGTTAAAAAAACTTCCATTCAAGTAACACAAAAACAAATCTTTACAGCCAGACAAGAAATTATGCAATTACATTTGGCTGAAGCAGTAGAAGAATATATTGTAGAAATCGTTGAAGCAACGCGTCATCCCAGTAATTATGGTCAAGAACTCGCCAGTTGGATACGTTGGGGTGCTAGCCCACGTGGCGCAATCGCAATAGAGCGTGCAGCTCGTGCAACCGCATGGCTGGCAGAACGAGATTTTGTGACACCGGAAGACGTGCAAAAAGTTGCGCCAGACGCACTGCGCCACCGCATACTATTGAACTATGAAGCAGAAGCCGACGGCATCACTTCCCAACAATGTATTGATGAAATACTGGTGAGTTTACCTGCCCCATGAGCAACGGCACCACACTGGAATTAAACACACTGATTCGATTACGCGCTGCTGCCAGAGGCTTGGAGTTGGGTGCACGTAGGCGTGCCTTATCAACGCAGGCTGGCGGTTACCTCTCCGTCTATCATGGCCGTGGCATGGAGTTTGACGAAGTACGTGCCTATCAGGCAGGCGATGACGCCCGCACCATAGACTGGCGTGTAACTGCCCGTCGAGGCCGCCCACATACCAAGCTTTTCAGAGAAGAACGTGAGCGCCCCGTCATGTTTCTGGTGGACTTACATCCCGGCATGTATTTTGGTAGCCGCGTCCAATATAAATCTGTTTTAGCTGGTCATTTATGTGCCCTGTTAGGTTGGGCAGCTGTACGTGCGGGTAATCGTGTGGGTGGCATTGTCCACACTGTAGATAATCACAAAGAAATCTATCCAGCAGCACGTGAATCTGGTTTGTTGCCTATGCTCAAAGCAATGGTCCAGCTGCAGCCTACCTCCCCTGGCAACATGACTATTGGGCGTATGGATCGTGCATTGGTACGTTTATCACGTGTTGCACGTCCTGGCAGCCTAGTTGTTATTTTTAGCGATTTCAGAGAATTTGGCGACAACTCAGCAAAGCAATTGGGAGCTATCGCGCAGCATAACGATGTGATTTCCGCCTTTCTGTATGACCCACTGGAAGCCTCACCACCACCTGCTGGGTTTTATCGTCTAGGCATTAATCAACAGCGTTTATCGCTCAACACCAGCCATTCATCAGTCAGCAAACAATGGCAAACACAGTTTCAAGAACATCGCGCCAAAATACGCACACTTTGCGCACGTCATGCCATTCATTTTATGGAAGTTGCCACAACTGATCCAATGGTGCCCGCCTTGCGCGCGGGTTTAACACAACATGGAAAACATACCTGATGGATGACCCACTCGCCGCACTACGTCCACTACATACACCACCACCCATCAACTGGTGGCCACCAGCACCTGGATGGTGGCTGGTTTTATTGGCGACCGTAGCACTAGCGATCATCATTTATCGCTACTGGCGACGCATGGCACCACAACGTGCAGCGCTCCATGAACTAAACCTACTGAATAAAAACAAAATAGTTAGTACTCATCCCGTTGCCACACTCAACCAACTGCTTAAGCGCTATGCGTTAGTCTGCTGGCCAAATTCAACGATTGCTCCTCTCTCCGGCAAAGATTGGCTAAAATTTCTAGATGCCAATGGTGGAAATGGAAAGTTTTCTGAAGGACCAGGACATATTTTATTGTCTAGCCCTTATCAAAAGGACTCGGCAGAATTCAAAGAGTTGATCACATTGACTC
>JAOULU010000385.1 GCA_029881855.1 Nitrosomonas sp.
CGTCATTCAAACCAGCCTATTCCCAACGTTACTTGCACGATAAACAAGCGGTTCACCTGCATTAAAACATCACACCCATGAGCGTATCGGCTTACTCAACGCGGCCGTAGCTTTTATGTCTTGGTAGCCCAGTTATTGATTGTTATGGACGGCTAAAACTGGCGGCGGAATACCCAAGAATCCTTGTGCGATCCTAAAATAAACGCGCCGGACAGGTTTGCCATAACGCTTGATGACATGGTACTGAACAGGGCCAGGTTGTTGAAGCATTTGATCGAGATTATTCCCTTTCCGGTCATGCTCTACTTGTCGCCGCTTCATTCCTACCAGAAGAATTGGACGTGTCGTTGGCGCTTGTGCTGGGAACCAGAAATCATACATAGCCCCATTATCGCCAAACATATTGCGTGAACGAATATCCATTTTATGGTTATCAGAATTATAAAAAGATAACGCGCTGGCAATAGACCATTTACTCATGCCGACAACAATTGGTTCCGATCCAAATTGATGCTGGATCTTTTTAGCAATTTGTTCAATTTCGGCAGTTGTGTCACGCCAGAAGTAATTTTCGGCAAAAAATTTATAAGGAATACCGGGTATCCCTAGAACCACATAATGCAATATGAACGCATAAACAAATATACAAGCCACAATGGTTGGTCGCCAGGTAGTATATAAACGGCTTGTAATGCCTGATAAATTACCGGGCTGTTTTATCATCCAGGCAATACTGGGCAGAATTGCAAGCCAAATTGGACCGCTCCAATGAAACCGGGGCAAGTCAAAAGTACTCAAATACAATAAAATTAACAGTGGAACGCCGGTAAAGATTTGGACAAACAATCGACGCCGTCGTAATAATAAATTTCCTTCTTGGCCATTATTTCCTGAAAATAAAGCGACCATTGCAGCAATAAATCCGATCGGGGTAAGAAGAAGAACAATATATAAAATTAAATAGTGAACCGAGAAGTGATGATCGTCCTCTAGAACGCGTGTTGACTGAAAAACGAACGATGCCCAGTCGTTTTCATAATTCCAGATAATGACGGGCGAAAATACGAATAACGCCAGCATCGCCGCCAGATATGGGTGCGGCCGCTTCATCCATTGACGCGCAATCGGGTCAAGTATGACGAAAATCAATGCCGCAATCCCCAATAACCCCAGCGTATATTTGGACAAAAGACCCAGGCCGAATGCAATGCCCATACCCAACCATGCTGAACGACTACCCGCCACCAAAGCGCGCTCCATATAGTATAGAGTGGCAGTCCAGGCGGCAATCAGCGGCGCATCGGTGGTAATGACTAAACCAGTGGCAAAGCCCAGTGGCAAAACAACTAATAACAACACAGCAACCATAGCGGTTGATTTATCGAACAAGTTGTGTGCCAGCGCATACAGGTAACCCATCGCTATCAAGCCGCAGATAAATGCGCCAATACGCACCCCAAATTCATTGTGACCGAAAATGGTTGTTCCCAACCAAATCAGCCAGGCGACCATGGGCGGATGGTCGAAAAAACTCAGATCCATATGCTGCGCATATTTCCAGTAGTAAGCTTCATCTGGAATAAGTTCTGCCTGTCCTATATAGACCAATCGCAGCAGAATGATAAATGCCAGAACACCAATCGAAGCGACACGCCAGCGTTTTTCTAGTGATGGTGGATTTTTTTTGCTTGGAAAGACATAGAAAGCAGCGCCCAGATAGTTAACGAGTGCAGT
>JAOULU010000090.1 GCA_029881855.1 Nitrosomonas sp.
CGTGTGGCAATGGGTATGGAAGCACATGTTACAGTACTCGACAAATCGATACATCGTTTACAACAGCTTGATTTTCAGTATGGCTCCCGGCTCAATACGGTCTTTTCTACCGTCGATGCGTTGGAAGAACATGTGTCAACCGCTGATCTTGTCATTGGTGCAGTATTGGTACCCGGTGCGGCAACGCCAAAACTAGTGAGTCGAGAAATGGTTGCACAAATGTGTCGTGGTGCAGTATTGGTAGATGTGGCAATTGATCAAGGCGGTTGCTTTGCCACCTCAAAACCCACCACCCTGGCAGACCCTGTTTATACCGTTGACGGTGTTGTGCATTATTGTGTGGCGAATATGCCTGGTGCAGTTGCGCGCACTTCAACTTTTGCATTGAATAATGTGACGCTGCCATTTGTGCTGGCGCTCGCCAATAAAGGCTACAAAGATGCATTGCGTGACGATGCGCATTTACGCAATGGTCTTAATGTGTGCCAGGGACATTTGACGCATGAGGCTGTTGCGCGTGATCTGAGTAGAGATTATGTGGCGGCGGTTGATTGTATTTGTTAATGCCAATTAACTTAAGTCCGATGCGGTTAAGTTATGTGATTTTAGACTGAATGTGGCTGGATAGATTGTGATTTACTTACGCAATCTATCCTTTTTCATTAGGCCAGTTATCCGCATCTACCGCAGTTTGATTTTTGTGAACCAAAGCATTTATCTACGTTATAGAATGTTTTAGAGCCAAATAAACCAAAGCACCCGTCATACCAGCAGTATTTTGTTCCATGTTTGCAACCTTCAAGGTAGCAAAAAAAGAACCAGCGATTCTCCTTGACCCATTGAAATTGGTAACACACATTTTGTGACCGTCCTTGTGCAGGTGCGACCCCATTCCCAAGGCCAGAAGCCAGGACACCAATACGATTCGGTGATTCGTCTTTCTTGTGGCTTTTCTTGTGGCTTGTTAATCTCCTTTGATTATATTTGGCAATTCAAGTATTTCACCTCGGATCAGCTGTTTTGGTGCAAATCAGAAGCTATTTTTACACCAAAATAGATGTCTACCAACAAGTTAAATGAAAATGATGTGAGGAAACGCACATGCCATGGGAGAAGATTGCCTCTGGAACTTAACTGTAACGGTCATATATGTTGCATGGTTGCCAGTTAGATCAAAGAACTAGTAGTGTTTTGTCAGAAAGGAATGCGGGAATGCATATCAAATAGGTATTACATCAAAATAACAATCAAAACGTGCCATTTCGAAATCCTGCTTTAAATCCTCCCAATGATTATTCGTTAGTAAAATAGCCAATGCGTAATCTTCTATTGTTTCAGACGGCGCTATTTTTTGTCCTGGGTGAATCCGCCATATAATTTCTGTCGTACTGTTGAAGGCGGGCGTGTTGATTTCCTTCACAATACCAGCTTTTTTGGGATAGATGCATAAGGCGCTATATTTGTTGTTTTCTTGGGCGTAAATCCTGGGTTTTTGGAGGTCGCCCATTTGTAACCTGATATGCCATTCGTATAGTGACAGTCCTTGGTGAGTCTCGAACAATTTGGAGATTAAGGTGTTGGGTGCATGGGCATTAATGGCTAATAATGTTGGTACGTTGGTCTTATTGTCCAGCGCAACGTCAAAACTTACGACTCTACTGGGTGGATAGCCAGCGGGTAATTTGCTTAACGATTCTTTAGTAAATTCAAGAAGTATGGGGTATTCAGCCTCGCTTTTTTGAATCACTTGATAGCATCTGGTGTTGTCAAAATTGGTTTCATCTGGTGTGTGCGAGCAACGGCAGGGTGCGAAATAAGCAATTTCTCCTTTGAGGATTATGACGTTGATGTGATAGTGTGCGCCTTGCATGTGTTCCTTAGTTGCATGCTGATAGGTGAAGGGTAGGGTGTTTCTAGGTTTATCACCAACTAATCCAAGTGCTTCGCGTATTTCTGTCGCTAGCGACAGCGTGTTTTTATCACCGCTAATGATGCGAGTATATTTATTGTTAAGTGCAAAGGTGTTTTTAATTTTACTAATGGCTTCTAGTAGGTGAAGTAAATCGTAATTCTCCAGTATTTGAACATAGTGGAAGTGTTCAAATTGTGACGGGACAATTTGACTCAGTCCTTTACGGCTACAGAGCAGCACCAGGTTACACCTTGCAGTGCGAATAAATGCCAGATTGGTATCGACCGGCGCCGTGTCTTGTAACCAAAAATAGGTTTGTTTCTGGTTACCTAATGAACTGGTGGGACTGTTTTTTTGTTGCAGCACGGATTGTAGGTTTGCGGCAGTTTCTTGTGCGCATCCCCAAGATAACGTGATACCAGCGCCACCATGTCCATAATTATAAAAGAGGTGAGTTGCAGGAACATGCTCAACACAAACATTGGTTTGGGTGAAAGGCCTTAATCCTGTGCGAACAGGTTCTTCATCATGCAGTGGAAGAGATTTTAATGGCGGTAAAAACTCAAGACAACCGTTGTACATGCGTTGGATAATTGGGTCGTTAAAGCGCATGAATGGCTCCCATTGATGCATCTGGACGAGTCCACCCAGAATGACTGTTTTTTTGTTTCCCCTGGGCACAATGAACACAATGTCCTGTTCACTATTTGATGTTTCCTTATGGGAAATACAGTGTGCACCGTCAATTAAACCTTGTTCGTCTTTTACCCTGATCAATGCTCCTCTCAGCGGATACATCGAGGGGTCATTAGCGGTTTCAATAGCGCCTAGGCCAGTGCAATTTACGATAGCCGCACATTGGAAGCGATCAAGTAGTGCTTGTTCATGCTCAATTAGATTGCATTCGATTTTTTCCTGGATGATCTCGCAATCTAAATTTCTAATTTTATTTAACAACCATTGTAGATACACATCGGTATCGATCATCGGTGCCATGTGCCGGTAGGCGTCCTTAATACCCTGTTGAGATGCTAAATCAATAGTGTTAGAGACAACATCAAGACCGCGCCGGAAATTGTCAACTCTGCCAGCTAATTCATTCATTTTTTTTAGGTCTTCTGGTAGTTTCTCAAGAACCTCATGAAAGTAAAAAGTAGTGTTTCTGAGATAAATACCTGTTGATTCTGAACCATACTCGGCTTGCAGTGCTTTGAATGTTTCGTAAGATGTCATACACCAGTTTTTGGAACGTTCAAGAGAACGTGGTGTACCATGTTTCCCGCATGCGGCAGGTGGCCACTCCCACAAAGCGCCAGCCACATTGCTAACGAGGCCAGGTGAGAACCTTTCTGCGACGATGACAACATTGAAGCCTTTTTCTCTTAAACAGATTGCGGTGGTGAGTCCGCTAATGCCAGCGCCTATAACCAGAACTTTTATTTCTTTTTTCATTTTTTTTTATTTTTTTGAATTTCAGGGAATACTGATTAATCCTGAATTAAATGGGTGATGACATGAGATATTTTAGATTGGATGTGAGGGTCAAAAATATTGTAGTGATAAGACGGGCGCTTCTAGCCATTTTGTTACACTATTTACCAGATAATTTCGCTATTTTATAGAATTTCTTTGAGTTTACCCAGTGAGATAATTAATTGAGTATTAATTTGTTGATAGTAAATTTTGTAATCACTTGTTAAAATCAACGATTCAGTCAAAAGGGGTCTTTGCTTAATACGTAGAACGACGGTTGCAGATTAAAATTTTAATCGCATTCGTTTATGGTTCTGAATTTTAAACAGAGCAGAGAGACCATAATAAAATTAATTTACATTACTTACATTACTTAGGATCGTTCATGACAACCGAAGATTTTCGTCCCGAAAAAAAAATAACTACATTTTATCCACCGCAACGTGTTCTGATGGGGCCGGGGCCATCTGATACTCATTCACGTGTGTTGGCAGCTATGGCACGCCCAACTTTGGGTCACCTTGACCCCGTTTTTTCAGAGATGATGGATGAAATAAAGGGCTTATTACGCTATTCGTTCCAGACTAACAATATGATGACTTTTTCAGTCTCTGGGCCGGGTTCAGTTGGCATGGAGATGTGTTTTGTTAATATGATTGTGCCGGGTGATAAAGTAGTTGTGTGCCGTAATGGTGTCTTTGGCGGACGCATGATTGAGAATGTTGAGCGTCATGGTGGTGTGGCAGTGGTTGTGGATGATGACTGGGGTAAGCCGGTTGATCCACAAAAAGTAGAAGATACGTTAAAACAAAATCCTGATGCCAAGATATTGGCTTTTGTGCATGCTGAAACCTCTACGGGTGCGCTGTCAGATGCTAAAACACTTTGCGAAATTGCACGCCGTTATGATTGCCTGACAATTGCAGATACTGTGACTTCATTGGGTGGATCACCGATTTATGTTGATGAATGGGGTATTGATGCGATTTATTCTGGCAGTCAGAAATGCTTATCTTGCCCACCAGGGTTGTCGCCGGTAAGTTTTTCTGAACGTGTGACTGATTTAGTTAAGAACCGTCAGGATAAAGTGCATAGCTGGTTTATGGATTTGAATCAATTATTGGGTTACTGGGGTTCATCGACCCGCACTTATCATCACACCGCACCGACCAACGCACTTTATGCATTGCATGAATCACTAGTTATGCTGGCTGAAGAAGGTTTGGAACATGCCTGGGCGCGACATGAAAGAAACCACCATGCACTTAAAGCAGGTTTTGCAACGATGGGTATGAGCTTTCTGGTGGACGAGCAATATCGATTGCCGCAACTCAATTCGGTTTATGTGCCAGAGGGTGTCAATGAAGCCGAGGTTCGCAGTCGGTTGCTGAAAGAGTATAGTCTGGAAATTGGTGCAGGTCTGGGTGCATTTGCTGGAAAAGTTTGGCGTTTTGGTTTAATGGGTTCTTCAAGTAAAGTGGAAAATGTGTTGTTCTGCTTAAATGCATTAGAATGTGTACTATCAGATTTAGGGTTGAAAGTTGAACGTGGCGCAGCAGCGTCAGCCGCACATCAATACTATGCAGCCAATCCTATGTCATAGTGCTTTCACATCAATGACAGTTTAGTTATACTTAAGTTATAAATTTAAAAATACCTTCTCGCTGTTGATGGCGAGAAGGTAATTATTCTTCGCTGTTATTTTTCGGATAATCCTTTCAATTATGGTTTCGGATTTTCCTTTGTCAATTGTTGCAGCATCATTGCTATCATTTGTCGTCACATTTTTTTTAATTTTGTGGTTAATAAAAGGAAAAGCCAATTGGGTATTGGACCACCCCAATTCACGTTCTCTTCATTCTGTACCAGTGCCTCGAATCGGCGGCCTGGGTTTGTTATTAGGAGCCATGGTCTCATGGCTTTTATTCTCAGTTGTTCTACCACCTCTGCTATGGGTCGGTATCGTATTGCTGATCTCAATATCGTTGCTTGACGATATCTGGCATGCACCCGTTTGGAGCCGGTTAGCCATGCAAGGCTTGGTCGCGGGTGGGTTTTCCAGCATACTTTTGCTGGATACTTATGGCTGGTTGACTGTAATGTTGGTTACAGTGTCAATAATTTGGGTATCTAACCTTTATAATTTTATGGATGGTTCGGACGGGTTGTCTGGTGGAATGGCATTGATCGGATTTAGTTACTACGGTTTATTGGCATTATTAGCGGGAAATGAGGAATTTGCTTTGGTGAATTTTTCAATCGCTGCATCTGCTGCGGCATTCTTATATTATAATTTTTATCCTGCACGTATTTTTCTAGGGGATGTAGGCGCTATCCCTTTAGGTTTTTTAGCTGCGGTATTGGGTGTATTAGGATGGCTTGATGGCTTGTGGTCGTTATGGCTTCCAGTCCTAGTGTTTTCCCCATTTATTGCTGATTCAACAGTAACACTTATAAAACGTTTTATAAGAGGAGAAAAAATTTGGCACGCACATCGTGAACATTATTATCAGCGTATTGTGCTAGGTGGTCTTGGCCACCGCAATACTGCGCTACTAGGCTATGTCTTAATGGTGGTGACAGGAGCCAGTGGTGTATGGGCGAGTAATCAGGACTTTGCTGTACAGAGTCTAATTGCCATGATTTGGGGCAGTATTTATTTGTTGTTTATGTTTGTTTTTGATTGGTATCAGACACATCACATTAGCAGGAGATAGTATGTTTGCAAGTAGATTTGGAGCTCGTACCCTGATTGCAATTGTTCACGATTTTTTTGCTGTGATAGCAGCATGGTGGTTGGCCTATTTATTTCGTTTTGATTTCAAAATTCCTCACGTAGATTTCACGTCGCTTGTAGAAGCACTGCTTTGGATTGCGCCTATTCATGCAGGTGTTTTCTTGTCGTTAGGTTTGTATCGTGGTCTATGGCGTTATGCTAGTTTGCCTGACTTAAGGCGTATTTTTATTGCGGTATTATTGAGTGGGGCAATGGTCTCGTTGATGATACCAATGCTTGGGCTGACGAATGAAATACCCTTATCAGTAGTATTTCTGGCGCCAATGTTGTTATTGTTAATCATGGGTGGTAGTCGTCTGATTTATCGTGCCTGGAAAGAGCGTCGTTCATATAGTCTGGAAAATTATGAAGGCAAATTGGTGCTGATAATAGGTGCGGGTAGTACGGCAGTTAGTTTGGTTAAAGAGCTGTCTGGTAGTAATGACTGGCATGTAGTTGGCATGTTGGATGATGATCCAAGAAAACTGGGTACACGACTACAGGGTATACGAGTACTGGGTGTTATTGATGACTTGCCGCAATGGGTGCGTAAGCTTAATGTGGGTCATGTCATTATTGCTATTCCATCTGTTCCACGTCAGATACATCGCCATGCACTCGAAATGTGTTCGGAATTAGGTGTAAAGGCTATGACTGTGCCCTCATATGTTGATCTGATCAGTGGTAGAACAACGGTGTCACAAATAC
>JAOULU010000091.1 GCA_029881855.1 Nitrosomonas sp.
CGCTACCAGGAAAATCCTTGAGCAACTCTTCTAGCCATTCAATAGAGGAAAAATCCAAGTGATTAGTGGGTTCGTCCAGGAGCAAAACATCAGGAGATATAACCAGTGCGCGGGCCAGTGCAACCCTTTTTTTTAATCCACCTGAGAGATGTTCAATGCGTGTGTCAGCAGGTAGATTTAATTTATCAATAACCGTTTCTATTTTTGCCTGGATACTCCAGCCATCTTGTATTTCAAGCTCAGCTTGTAAATCTTGCAAGCGTGACAGAAGATTATCCGTGTCATCGGTACCTTCACTTAGTGCGTGAGAGACGGCATGGTAATCTAGTAATATCTGACTGATGTTACCTAGCCCATTTGAGACTTCTTGATAAACGGTGTTGGTGGGATCCAGTATCGGCTCTTGTGGTACATAGGCTAGTTTTAGGTTAGGTGCGCACCAAATCTTGCCGTCATCTAACTTGATTTCGCTAGAAAGTGCACGTAATAAACTGGATTTACCGCCACCATTGCGGCCAATCAAGCCAACCCGTTCTCCAGGATCAAGCTGTAAGTTTACGTGATCAAGTAGTGCGTGATGACCAAAAGCTAAGCAGGCTTTTTCAAGTGTGATAAGTGGCATAGGTTTGCTTTGCTTTTATATGATCATTTGGGTTCAATAAAGGGCGCAATTCTGTCACGCTTTTCTATGCTTGGCAAAGACATCAAAAAATAATGGAGCCGTTAGGCCCCATTATTTATCTTAGTGCTTGATTTAATGCGCCGGTGTGACGCTAATTTTCTTAGGTTGCACTGCTTCGCGTTTGGGGATCACAATTTCCAATACCCCGTGTTTGGAAACAGCGGAAATGGCATCTGGATTAGCTGTATCTGGTAAACTAAAGCGTCGGTAAAAAGAGCCATAAGTGCGTTCAACACGCTTGTAGCCTTCTTTTTCAGTCTCTGCCTCGGTTTTCTTTTCGCCTTTGATTGTTAATACGCCATCTTCCATACTGACATCTATTTCTTCAGGTTTAACGCCTGGAATATCCGCGTGGATTAAGAATCGTTCTGGTTCTTCTTTAATGTCAACAGCAGGTGCCCATTCGGCGGTTGCTGTTGAGCCTTCGGCATTACCACGTTCCAATTCTCTTTGTAATTGATTTAACAGGCCCCAAGGTTCATATCTTGTAATTGCCATTATCATCTCCTTTTAGATTTAGAAAACATTATTTAATAACTTACTTAATGAATGTCTCGTTTAATCTCATCTGAAGAAGATTGTTGAGACATTTTCCTTTGGGTACACTTGCAAAACAGTGTACTTGTACTATCAATATAAGGGTAATGGTTTCTTTTTCAACCCATTGCCATTGCTAATTTCGCTTATTATTTCCGCAACCAACAAAGCGATTGTATAATCAGTCTATGAAATTCGATATTGTAGTAATTGGAGGTGGGTTGGTTGGTGCGAGCCTGGTGGCTGCGTTGCAAGACAGCGGCTTGAGAATTGCACTGATTGAAACGCGCGAGCCACCGCCGTTGTCTAAAGGTGACAGCAGTTGGGACAGCCGGGTTTATGCGATTAGCCCTGGTAGCGCAAGCTTCTTGCAAAGCTGTGGTGTGTGGCAGCGGATAGATTCTTCGCGTGTGACACCCGTATATGACATGGCGGTTTTCGGGGACGATAACAGTGCCAAAATCAATTTTAGCTCTTATGAAATGGGCGTGTCAGAATTGGCCTTTATTGCTGAGAATCGTCAATTGCAAACGGCTGTTTGGGATGTGCTCAATCGTCCAAATGAACATATAGAAATTATTTGTCCGGCAAGATGTACGTCAATTGTTTGGCATGATTCGCATGTCGAAGTGCAGCTTGAAGATGGTCGCTTGATCGAAACAGCTTTAGTGGCTGGTGCAGATGGTGTGAACTCATGGGTGCGCAAACAAGCAGGTATTGACATCTCAAGGCACGCTTATCACCAAATTGGCTTGGTGGCTAATTTCAGCGCAGAGCATTCTCATCGTAATATTGCGCATCAGTGGTTTAGACGTGATGGTGTACTGGCACTTTTACCTTTGCCGGATAATCTTGTGTCTATGGTTTGGTCGACGACGGATGAGCATGCCAATTTGTTGAAGGAGTTGCCCGAAGATGAATTGTGCCAGCGGGTAGCCGAAGCGTCTTCTAATACTTTGGGAAATTTACAGGTAGTTACGCCGCCAGTAGGCTTCCCGTTGAATTTTGTGCATGTAAAAAATCTGGTTAAACCTCGCTTGGTATTAATTGGTGATGCAGCGCATGGTATTCACCCGCTAGCGGGCCAAGGTGTTAATCTGGGTTTGCGTGACACCCGAGAACTTGCTGCACAACTTAATGCACGCGGTCTTCAGACTGATTGTGGTGATTTTATGTTGCTGCGGCGTTATGAATGTGCACGTAAAGAAGATATTCTTGCGCTGGAAGCGGTAACTGATGGCCTGCAAAAGTTATTTACTAATTCAAATCCGAGCGTCGCCCGTTTACGTAATTTAGGGCTTGAGATAACCAATCATTTGCCATTGATTAAGAATCGCTTGATGCAACATGCATTAAATTAATTTTTTAAACTGGAGTTATATTTATGGTCGTACAGCTGAAATTATTTATTTTAATCTTGGCATTATGTTTGTTCTCTAGTATGACTTGGGCGAATGAGGATGCAATCAAAGAAGCTATTCAACCCCATTTTCAAGGCGCTGAAATAGAAAGCTTGAAAAAAACACCTTATATGGGGCTTTATGAAGTAGTTGTAAGCGGTGAGATTTTTTATACTGATGAAAAAGTTGATTATTTCTTTTTTGGTCATGTTATTGATACCAAAACACGTACCAGTTTAACCAATAAGCGTTTAGAGGAAATCAAAACCGCGCGTCGTATTCCATTAGATAGCTTACCACTTGAACATGCTATCAAAGTCGTGAGAGGCAATGGTGAGCGGCATGTCGCTGTTTTTACGGATCCGAACTGTCCTTACTGTAAGCAACTTGAAAAAGAGCTGCTCGACATTACCGATGTCACAATCTACACTTTGCTCTACCCGGTATTAAATGGTTCTGCTGAGTTATCTGCCAAAATTTGGTGTTCGGATAATCAAATTAAAGCGTGGGACGATTTTATGCTCAGAGGTGTCGCACCGAAGGCCAAGGATTGCGAAACGCCACTGACAGCACTACTTCAATCTGGTCAAAAAAATAAAGTAACCGGCACACCCACCCTAATTTTCGCAGATGGCTCGATTGTGGGTGGCATGATTCCGGCTGCAACGATTGAGCAGAAATTGGGGCAAGCGGGTGAGGTTGGGAAATAGTACGACGAGGTAAGTTTTTAAGTCAGTCGGGGTTCATTTTATGCAATAGAAATTAGTGTCTGGCAAGTTGTGATGATGTATAACTCTGTGGCATCAATACCCACATCTTAACTTTCTGCTTCATTTTGCCAGCCTGTTCACCTGCTTCCTCACCAAATCCCCAAAAGAAATCAGCACGGATGCCGCCTTTGATGGCGCCACCAACGTCTTGTGCCACCATAAGACGGTTCAATGGTTTATCTGTGTTGGGCCAGGTGGTAGCGAGAAAGACGGGTGCGCCTTGTGGGATGGAGCGTGGGTCGATGGCGATGCTTCTGCCAGCGGTTAGTGGAACGCCCAGCGCACCGATTGGGCCGGATAGGTCGGCGGGTAGTTCACGGAAGAAGACGTAACGGGCATTTTGTTGTAACAGGTTATTGAGCTTATCTGGATTTTGTTGTCCCCACTGTTTGATACCTTGCATGGAAGCTTTTTCCAGTGGTAATTCATCTTGTTCAACTAATATCCGACCAATGGAGTTATAGGGGTAACCATTTTGATCGGCATAACCAACTTTTAGGATTTCGCCGTCACCCAGTTTGATACGGCCTGAGCCTTGGATTTGTAGGAAGAATAATTCCACTTCGTTATCCACCCAGACTAATTCATGTCCTGATAATTTTTCCGGGTTGTTCATGATGTCACCCCGGCTGTAATAAGGCACGACTTTGCGCCCATCTAAGCGGCCACGTAGTCGCAGGTCTTTTAACTCTGGGTAGATGTCGCTCAAATCAATAACCAATAATTCATCCGGGGCTGAATAAAGGGGGAAGCGAAAGCGCTCGGATGGGGTGCGGCTGCCTTGTAGCAACGGTTCGTAATAACCCGTGATCAGCCCTTCGTCACTACCTTTGTTATCAATGATTTGGTGGGGAACAAAATAGGCTTCAAAAAAATTTCTCAGCGTACTGTTATTCACTTGTTTTATTGAGGCGGCCAACGAGCAGGTTTCTTGCCACAACGGTTGTTTGGCTAAAACAGTGCAACTTTGTAAAAAAGTTTCCCATGCGGGGAGCAGATCATCATCTAGCCAGCCGGTAAGTGCCGACCATTTAGCCGGCACATGTGTTGATATTGTGGATGGTTTTTCATCCGGTTGAGTTATGGATTCAGTGGGTTTTTCTGGTGAGGTGGTTGGTGGTGGCGTCTCAGTTGAGCAAGCCGCGAGCGATAACAATAGCGCAAAGATTGGAAAACTTAATTGGTTTTTCATCAAATATTGGTTAGAGTTATATTTATCTATGAATTTATTAACTATACAGTAAGCTTAAAATATGTGGGTAATCGCGATTGAAGCAATCTTAGCGCTTGGTTTATTTATTTTTATCATATGGTGGACCATGTTTTCGGGTAAAAAGAAAGAAGATGAAAATAAGGATTAGTGTTTACTAAAACGCTTGCAAAGGTTTTTTTACACTGGGTTATCAATATCAATGAATTGGTGTTTGACGCCAAATTTTTGGGCGATATGTTCACCCAATGCCTGGACACCATAACGTTCCGTTGCATGGTGTCCCGCTGAAAGAAAAGCCACTCCAGATTCACGTGCGGTATGCACGGTTTGTTCAGAGATTTCGCCTGTAATGAAGGCATCAATGCCCATTTGGGCAGCTTCATCAAAGTAGCTTTGTGCGGCACCCGTGCACCATGCAATTTTCTGAATGGGTTTGTTGGGGTCGCCAATCATCATGGGTTCGCGTGATAGTTTAAGCGCTATTTTTTCTGCTAAAGTGCCGAGTGTGATGGCTTGTGACGGTTTTCCGAGCACCGCGATGTCTTGCTCACCAAAACGACCGGTTTCAATTAGATCTAACTTTTGGGCCAATAGTGCATTGTTACCCAATTCAGGGTGGCTATCCAAGGGTAAATGATAAGCAAATAAATTGATGTTATTTGTCATTAATAGGGCAATTCGGCGTTTTTTTATGCCGGTTAAACACGCATTCTCACCACGCCAAAAATAACCATGGTGGACGAGAATGGTATCTGCTTTAGCTGCTATTGCGGCTTCTAAGAGATCCATTGAGGCCGTTACGCCACTGATGATACTGTGAATATTGTCGCACCCTTCCACTTGTAGCCCATTTGGGCAATAATCACGGAAGCGGGGAGTGTCTAATAACTGGCTTAAGTGGTTTTCAAGCTCATCTCTATGCATTGGTTTATCCCTTTATTCCATATGATTTGTAATACTATCTGGTGAAATAGTGATTATTACATTGTAATTTCATATAACACAGCATGATATTTTTGGAGTAGCACGTTTAATGTACAGACTTTGGTTAATTTTTGCACAAACAGCAACGATTTTGCTGGCTATTTTTTTTGTGGTTTCAACTTTGCGACCGGAATTGCTGCCCTGGCAGCCACGTGGAGATATTGTAACAATCAAGGAAGCATCGCCTGCGGCCAGTATGGAGATGCCAGACAGTTTTAATATCGCTGCAGAGCGTGCTATGCCGTCAGTGGTTAATATTTTTACCAGTAAAGAAGTTAATGCACCTTCGCACCCTTTATTGAACGACCCGATGTTCCAACGTTTTTTTGGCGAACGTTTTGAGTCAAAAAAAAGACGCACATCCAGTCTTGGTTCAGGGGTTATAGTTAGCGCTGACGGTTATATATTAACCAACCATCATGTGGTAGCAGCCGCTGATGAAGTTGAGATTGCTTTGGTTGATGGCAGAAAAGCCAAAGCCAGTATAATTGGTTCAGACCCTGAGACTGATCTAGCTGTTTTGAAAATAGATATTGAAGATTTGCCGGTAATTACTTTTGCTCAATCTGAGGCAGCCAAAGTTGGTGATATTGTATTAGCTGTGGGGAACCCATTTGGCGTGGGTCAGAGTGTTACCATGGGTATTATTGGTGCATTAGGGAGAAGTCAGGTAGGCATCAATACGTTTGAAGATTTTATCCAGACAGATGCAGCCATTAACCCCGGGAATTCGGGTGGTGCATTAACTGATATAGCGGGTAATTTAATTGGTATTAACACCGCTATTTACTCACGTACGGGCGGTTCTTTGGGAATTGGTTTTGCCATTCCTATTCATGTCGTCAAGCAGATTATGGAGCAAATTCTGCATTCGGGTAGTGTCATACGAGGTTGGTTGGGTGTCAGTATGCAAGATATGACTCAAGAATTAGCCGAATCATTTGGCCTGAAAACCACAACAGGTGCGTTAATATCCAGTGTGTTGAGAGAAGGCCCAGCTGATCGGGCAGGCATTAAACCGGGCGACATCTTGATAGCAGTAGAGGGGGATGCTGTGCAAAACTCATCAGATTTGCTGAATTTGGTAGCGGCGCTCTCACCGGGTGATACGGTAGCTGTTACGGTTATTCGTGATGGTGTGGAAAAGAAACTGAATGTAAGAGCGGGTGTGCGTCCCAAGCAGATGTAGCTTTTTTTGAAATGGATGTGTATTAGGCCAACTAACCAACAAAAATATACT
>JAOULU010000386.1 GCA_029881855.1 Nitrosomonas sp.
CGGTCAGATAATTTTTTGTCAAGGTGAAGGATAGTATGGCTGCGTGGGTCAAGATAACAAGGTATAATTCCGAGTTAATTTAAATTTATTAACACATGTGGTACTCGTAGTACATACATGCGAAAGTGGCGGAATTGGTAGACGCACCAGATTTAGGTTCTGGCGCCGAGAGGTGTGGGGGTTCGAGTCCCCCCTTTCGCACCATAGTGAAAACTAAGGTAGTGTTGCTGTAAATTAAGAAGTTAAGTTAGCTTGCGGATAAGTTTTTAGTAATTGTTTTTGATAAATCGATCAGGAATATTAATGCAATCAAATGTAGAAAACCTCGGTGCATTGGAGCGTCGTGTTGATATCTCAGTTTCACAAGAAAAAGTCGAAGAAGAAGTTGAGGTTCGTCTAAAACGGCTAGTAAAAACAACTAAGCTGCATGGTTTTCGTCCTGGAAAAGTACCGCTAAAGATTGTTACCCAAAAATATGGCATGCAGATCCAACAAGATGTCTTGAATGATGCTATACAGAAAGAATTTAATGATGTTATTAAAGAATTGGATTTAAAGATTGCTGGGTATCCGCGTTTTGAGACAAAAGCATCTGTTGAGGGTGATAATAGCCCTTACGAATTTACTGCAATATTTGAAATATACCCAGATATAGAATTTGGCGATCTGAGCCAGCAAAGTGTAGAGAAGCCTGTTGTAAAGATTAAGGCTGCTAATGTTGCTCAAACCATTGAGATGATTCGTAAGCAACAAGTGCAATACCAACCTGCAAATCGCTCTGCTATTAGTGGTGATCGTGTCAATATTAACTTTCATGGTGTTATTGAGGGAAAAGATTTTGCTGGTGGAAAGGCAGAGGATGTCGAATTAATTATTGGAGAAGGAAAGTTTCTAAAAGATTTTGAAGATGCGCTCATTGGTTTGAGTGTTGGTGAGGATAAAACGTTTGATATGGTTTTTCCCGAAGATTATGGGGGTAAAGAAATTGCCGGAAAATCCGTTACGTTTGAGATCAAAGTAAATGCAATAGATATTCCGATATTACCAGAGGTTAACGCTGATTTTGCTAAGTTACTAGGTATTCCTGATGGCGATCTAGATAAGGTACGTACCGGTATCCGGCAGGATCTTGAACGTGAAATCTCAAAGCGGATCAGATCAAAACTTAAGGAACAGATTATGCAATGTTTTCTGGAATCTGTGCAGATGGATACGCCTAATGTTTTAATTCGCCAAGAAACAGAACGATTAATGAAGGATGCGAGTGATAATCTTGAGTCACGTGGAATGAAAGCACATGATATTCAGCTCACGCCAGAAATGTTTAAAGATAAAGCTGAAAACAGAATTAAATTAGGACTGATTCTGTCTGAATTGGTCAAAGTCCATGATTTAAAAGCAACACCAGAGAAAGTTCGTAGTATCATTGAAGAGAAATCTCAGAATTATGAGAACCCTGAACAAGTTGTGAAATGGCATTATGCCTCACCAGAACGTTTGCAAGAGGCACAGTCATTGGCATTAGAAGATAACGTAGTACAGTGGGCACTTGATAAAGTGAAGATAATTGAAAAAAAAGTAACTTTTGATGAAATAATGGGGATATCTTAATATGATGCAACAATGCGATCAGCAGAAAAATTTGGAGCCAAGTAGCTTGGGATTGGTTCCGATGGTAATTGAGACGAGTGGGCGTGGTGAGCG
>JAOULU010000092.1 GCA_029881855.1 Nitrosomonas sp.
AGTAATGGTATAGGCGTTAAATCCACGCTTGAGAATTTTTCTTGCAGCAAGAAAGTTTGTAACATTCTATCCGCAGCAACAATTTGTTCTGATAATGGTTGGTTAAAGTATATTTCATCCACTTGCAAGATAATTCCTTTGCCTGTCATACCCAAATATGGATTCAGCGCTTTTTCATAGAGCCCATGACCAAAAACAAAAAAACGCATTGTAGATAATACGGCTTCTCGCTGTTCCCAGAACAACTGCTTCCATTCATGTTTTTGTAATAATTTAACCAGATCTTCTCGACTACTTATTACCACGACCCCAGATTCATCAAACAATGTTGTCGCATCACGTAATGAACCACGTTGTTTTTGATTATTTTGCAACTCACGACACAGCTCATTAAAATGAACTTGATTAAGTACCGCCTTAGTCTGTGGAAATGTCATCCATACCAATGCATTAAAAAAATCATGCCAATTATGATGCCGTGTTGGCACCTCACCAGACAAATAAATTCTTGGTTCATACTGTTGCGTGAATTTGTCTACCTCAGTAGTTTGTTGAGATACAAAGCATACCGATTTATCTGAACATGTGATTATTGGCCTATCTGCCATCTGTTTTAATAAATCCAGATCCTCGACCGATGGCCAGTCAGAGAAATTACTGATGGCATTTTGTAACGGTTTAAAAGGACCAAAGATTGGCGATATATCCAGAAAACCTGGGTTCCAATTTTCTCTATTCACTTGATATCAACAGCTAAATAGTCACAGCATTAATATGATAATAACACCGCAATCATCATTATCCTTAGATAATGACAACTTTTCTAAAACCTGTTAATTTCTGTACTTCCACTATAATTGTCGTCCCTATTTCTATCAATATAAAATATGAATCTAGATCGCGTAAGCTCAGGTACAGACATACCCAATGATTTTAACGTCATTATAGAAATACCTATGAATGCAGATCCCATCAAATATGAAGTAGATAAAGAAACTGGCGCCATGTTTGTTGATCGCTTCATGTCAACATGTATGCATTATCCTTGTAACTATGGCTATATTCCACATACATTATCCGATGATGGTGATCCAGTTGATGTCTTAGTTATTTCACCTGTTCCGCTCATTACCGGCGTAGTTGTTCGCTGCCGTCCGTTAGGTATGCTAAAGATGACGGATGAAGCGGGAGAAGATGCTAAGTTACTGGCTGTACCGATTAATAAGCTTTGCAATTTATACCAAGACATCAAATCGCATGAAGATTTACCTCGGCTCATCCGATCACAGATGTCCCACTTCTTTGAACACTATAAAGACCTAGAAGAAGGAAAATGGGTAAAAATAGAAGGCTGGGATGGCGTTGAAACAGCTGAAAAAGAAATCTTAGATGGCATTAATCGCTATAACTGTGCCAAAGATAAGCCTATGTTCTAATTTAACCAAACCGCCGATTAATTAGTGTGTAATCGGCGGTTTCTTAGCAAGGCATGTTTTATTCTTACTACTTCGTCATATTAATCAATATAATATTGACTAAGATCATAATTCCACCAAGAATCAGCCAAGACTTTCCTGCTTTTTTAGCCTCCGGGTGATCCTTTCTCAGATAAGTAAAGCCCATAATGACTCCAATGATTGGCAAAATCAGTGTGCCAATGATAATAAAGATGTTTAATCCGCTAGATACAACAGGCTTATCATTGATGACATCGACATCAGATTGAAAATCTATACCAGTAATCCGTTGATGATGATTGGGTTCTACAGCCGATTCGTTTGCCACTGAAGCAATAGGTTTCTCATTAGTGTCTTTCGTTGAAGTTAGCAATTCTTCACCGGATAAACTTTCCTTACAATTAATACAAAGTTCAGCTTGATCGGTATTTTCCGTACCACATTTTGGGCAAAGCATAACAGGATCCTTATCGTACTTTTATATAATGATTACGTCTGGATAAATCATACAAGAGCACTAGTTTTTTGACTACCTGTTTTACAAAATACTTGGCGTGTTCATCATCAAAAGATATGATGTGTTATCGCATATCGAGGCACAACATTTGATAACAAAGCCACCTATTTATTGATAATCAAACTAAATGACTCGTTCAATCAAATAATAATACAAACATATGGAAAATTATTTCGCTATTTTAGAATAATTCACACCTAGATTGATAAAATACAAAATTCAAGTAGAAAAATATGTTAGTGTATCAATTAGCATATTCATTTCAAGGAGTTGTCATGCACAAAATACAACGCCAGCTTCATGTCGATCACCATCATTTACAACGCTTATTGAATTGTTTAACTACTGAAATTGATTGCTATGATTTTGACAGTAAACGTGCCGCTGATTTAGCTGTGATACTCAGTGCATTAGACTATGTCGACACCTATCCCGACAAATGGCATCACCCTTCTGAAGACATTATTTTTGATCGTCTATTAGAAAAAGATGTCAAAGAAAGCAAACTCATTGAGCAACTTAAACAAGAACATAAAGAGATTATTCTAGAAACAGGAAAAATCCACCAATTATTTGACATGGTTGCAAACGACTGTATTGTACCGGCAGATGAGTTGCTGGGTGGCGCACGTCACTTTATTACGCTTCAACGCAAGCACCTTGAAAAAGAAAATGAGTTTGTTTACCCTTTGATGGATGTATTATTTGATGCTGAAGAATGGAAAGCCATTGAGTCCGAAATAAAGATTCAGGATGACCCACTTTTTAAGAAACAGTCTAAAAAAGAATTTGAACACCTCTACCAATATATTCTAGATTTAGAAAACGAACATTAAGTAGTGCTTACTCTAGAAACACCAAAGACCCATGGCCACTAAATGAAGCATCAAGTACAGCTCATTTCATCAAATATTAGCCTGTATTTCAATCATTGACTGCTTTCACTTGCGACAACAACTCTACCATACCAGTATTATTATCAAGCATCAGACCTATCGCGTTAACTGTGGTACTTAACCGAGAAACCGTCACAAACTGATCTGTTTTGACAAGATTATCATCAGGTATCAAATGAAGCGAATTTGTTATTAACGTGAGCAGATTTTTATCATCATCTGCACCTCTCAATACTGTTACACCCCCCGTTAGATAAATATTCTCAGCATCCCCAACCAACTTAGCCTGCTCAGCAAATAAACGCATCAATGGTGCATTAGGCTCCGTATTAATAAAGCTCGTACGTTCCAGCTGGGTAACATCTTCTTCCCGATAATAAAACATTTTCTCAGCAAGAAAAGTTCGGCGTGTATCGCGCTGATAATCCATACGAATACCAGAAAGGTTCTCCACAATATAATCTGGATCATGACGCAGATTATCTGGCATAAACGATTGCGGTTGAGTTGCTTTATCTAGCCAGTATGTTAATAGAACAAGACAGAAGAAAACAATCAAAGGAAAACTTATATGTAGGCGTTTAAACATTTTTAAAATTATACCAGAACTCGCATTTAATCTTTTGCAGCACTCAAACTACGACCATAGTAATGATTATTGCGCAATCAATAAAGATTCATAACAAAGAGATCATAGATTTAGCCACTGTAATTTACACCTTAAATCTTTACACTTGTTAACAAAACTTATAATTCCAAGCGTGAATATGGTAATGTGCGGTTTTGACTAATTACTCTTAAAGAATTAAAGAAGCATTAATAGTCTCGTTAGAGTCTCTAATGATTAATCATCATTCATTTGATACGGAGCTAATTAACATCTTCTTGAGAGAAAATAACTGTAATGCATGCAGAAGCTTTAGAATTTGATTTATATAATCAACTACAGGATGAAACCTGTGCGCAACGAATTATTACCGCAAAAAAAACATTAGGAAAACGTGCGGTCATTCTGGCTCATCATTATCAACGTGCTGATGTTTACCAACATGCTGACCTGACGGGTGATTCCTTAAAACTATCATATCTTGCGGCACAAACTGATGCCGATTACTTGGTTTTTTGTGGCGTGCATTTTATGGCTGAAGTTGCGGATATTCTTTCTAGCCCCGCCCAAATTGCGATTTTACCTGATATGTCTGCGGGTTGTTCGATGGCTGACATGGCCAATCTTGCAAAGGTAGAACACTCCTGGCGCGAACTTGCAGAGATATTAGAGCCCGAAGAAACTATCACACCTGTCACTTATATTAACTCAGCTGCAGATCTAAAGTCTTTCTGCGGAGAACATGGTGGAATTGTTTGTACGTCTAGCAATGCAGGAAAGATTTTACAATGGTCGTTTAATCAGCGAGAAAAAGTTTTGTTTTTCCCTGATCAACACCTAGGGCGCTGGAACGGGTATAAGCTTGGCCTATCACCTGAAGAAATGCCCGTATGGGATTTTGATGAGCCTATGGGTGGCCTTACCCCTGAGCAAATAAGAAAAGCCAAAATTTTATTGTGGAAAGGCTATTGTTCTGTACATCAAATGTTCCAACCGCAACACATTCAACGTTTTCGTGAACAACACCCTGACGGAATAGTCATCTCACATCCAGAATGTAATTATGAAGTGTGTGAAGCTTCAGATTATGTTGGCTCCACCGAATACATTATTAATACCATTGCAAACGCCAAACCCAATACGCGTTGGCTAGTCGGCACAGAGTTGAATCTTGTCAGCCGCATCACGGAAGAATTTAAACCGCAAGGTAAAATCATACAATTTATGTCACCAATGGTTTGCATGTGTTCAACTATGGCACGAATCGATCCGCAACATCTTGCTTGGGCTTTGGAAAATCTTGTGAATGGTAATATTGTCAATCAGATTCAAGTACCAGAAGATGAAGCCAAAAAGGCAAAACTTGCATTAAATAGAATGCTTAGTGTGTCTTAAGGAAAATCAGATTTATAACATTTAAAAAATACTGGTTCTAATATTCATGTAAATTGCAGGCAACTTCAATGATTGGTGAGAAATGTCTAATGATATTCTAGTCAGACACACTTGGCTTAACCGAGGTTTTTGAATCTATTAGCGGTAGGTCATCTCGCAGTTCTCTTTCTGGCTTGCCTATATTACGTCAAGAACGCATTTTTGTTAGCGGCTTTCAGGTTAAAAAACGCACGTTCATCACAGCCATTCTTGGTCAAAAATTTATATCATGAGGCACTGTCTAATAGAATCATTCGATTATGACTCTCCCACATTTCATTGGCGGTAATACCGTCACCTTACTACATAATGGAATTGAATATTTTTCGGCTCTGGAAAATGCAATTAATATTACACAACAAGATATCTATCTTGAAACATACATTTTTGCAAATGATCGAGTTGGCATTAGAATCGCGGCCGCATTAAAAGGTGCAGCACAGCGAGGTGTAGCAGTACACCTACTAATTGATGGTTTTGGTTCTTATCAACTACCCCAATCAACCATTCAAGATATGCTTAATGCTGGTGTACGTGTACTTATTTTCAGACAAGAAAATTTATTCTCCAAGCTACATAAGTACCGCCTACGTCGTATGCATAGAAAACTAGCTGTACTTGATGCACATACTGCATTTGTTGGCGGTATCAACATCATTGATGATCTAGACAATCCTGAGAAATTATCCCCACGTTTTGATTATGCGGTCTTAATTAAAGGCCCGTTGTTGGCAGAAATTTATACTGCTGCACGTTATCTATGGAAACAAGTGGCATGGGCACACTTAAAAAAGAATTGGATCAGTCAGGCCAAATTACACCAATATTTTAAAACTGATGGCAAACAACAGGCGGCATTCCTCATACGCGACAACTTCCGTCATCGCCATGATATTGAACAAGCTTATCTTAATGCAATTAATCATGCACAGCACGAAATCATCATTGCTAGCGCATATTTTTTGCCCGGTAATAAATTCTGTCAGGCGTTAAATAATGCAGCCCAGCGTGGTGTAAATATTGAACTGTTATTGCAGGGAAGAGTTGAATATCGTTTACAACACTATGCTACACATGCTTTATATGGCAACTTACTTGATGCTGGTATTAAAATATACGAATACACTAAAAGCTATCTACATGCCAAAGTCGCTGTCATTGACAAACATTGGGCCACTGTTGGTTCTTCTAATATAGACCCTTTTAGCTTGTTTCTTGCACGCGAAGCCAATATTATTATTGATGATCATACATTCGCTCAAAAATTAATCTCAAGCCTGAGATTAGCAGTTATTGAAGAATCTGAACCAATAGCACGATCAGATTGGGAAAAAGAATCATGGATAAAGCACTCAATCTACTGGGCCAGTTACTACACCTTATATTATTTACAGAGTCTACTAGGCTATGGGCAACATAGTAATAAGCACCAAAGTTCAGGCAAACTGAATGAGAGGGAATAATTTCTATACTAATGACTAAAATAGCCAATCAGATTACTGCTGCTGTTCAAATACTTAAATCAGGTGAACCCGTTGCCTTTCCTACTGAGACTGTCTATGGGCTAGGTGCTGATGCCACTAATCCAACGGCAGTACAAAAAATATATGCCATCAAGCAACGCCCTTTTGATCACCCACTAATCGTACATATCGGTGACACTGCACAATTATCTCATTGGGCACAGAAAATACCAGATTCAGCCTGGCAACTTGCAAGACATTTCTGGCCCGGGCCATTGACACTAATCTTGCAACGAAGTTCTAATGTGCCAGATATAGTGACAGGTGGCCAAGATACAGTGGGTATACGGGTGCCCGCTCACCCAATTGCACTTGCTTTGCTTAAATCA
>JAOULU010000387.1 GCA_029881855.1 Nitrosomonas sp.
CGCTGTATGCCACCACAACGGTCATGTATGAAACCGTTAATACTACCTTCGCCAGCCAACAAGTCGCAAAAGGCGCGGCCATGACCGTGGTTTTTTTTACCATAGTACTGTTATTCACCTTATTGCAACGCGTTATTGTCAAGCACGACAAGGTGGTTAAATGAACAATAAACAATTTATCACCTCATTATTTGTCTACGGCACGTTGATTGGCGCAGTGTTTATCTTTTTGATACCGATTGGAATCATGCTGGCAGGCAGCCTCAAGCCCGATGACTTGGTGCTACTGGAAGCAGGCGCCCTACGCGGTTATTTTCCAATGGAAGCAAGTCTACAAAATTATCGGGATGTGCTTGAGCGCGTCCCTTTTCTGCGTTATTTGTTTAATTCAGTGTTCATTACTTGCACCATCGTAATCAGCGGCTTATTAGTAAACTCACTGGCTGGTTATGCCTTTGCCCGAATGCAGTGGCGAGGAAGAGACGGTCTATTATTGGCTGTCATTGCTTTGATGATTATCCCCTTGGAAGCAATTGCAGTCCCGTTATTCTATCAAGTAACATTATTTGGATGGCGCGATACCTACCTGGTGCAAATTGTGCCGTTTATTGCCAATGCCTTCTCGATTTATCTTTTTTATACCTTTTTCCTGGGCTTGCCCAGAGAACTTGAAGAAGCCGCACGAATTGATGGCGCAGGCGCATGGCGTATCTTTTTTGTCATTGTCATGCCAAACGCGAAAGCAGTATTTGCCACAGTGGCTATTCTTACGTTTCTAACCCAGTGGGGGGCGTTCTTGTGGCCATTGATGGTGACATACAGTGAAGCCGTACGGCCCTTACCATTGGGTATCTCATCATTTTATACTCTACCTCCTTTACAATGGGGCGATATCTTTGCCTTTGGCGTGATGATGGTCACCCCAGTGCTACTAATTTTCCTGGTTTTTCAGCGTTGGTTTGTTAAGGGGTTAGAGACCACAGGCGTCAAAGGTTAATCTCATGGCTAAGGTTGAGTTTAACAATGTTACCAAACGGTTTGACACAGAAACGGTTGCCTTGCGGCAGTTTACATTGACCATCGGAGATGGCGAGTTTATGGTGCTGGTAGGGCCATCCGGTTGCGGCAAGTCGACAGCGTTGCGACTGCTTGCCGGTCTAGAGGATATAACTGAAGGTGAGATTCTGATTGATGATCAGGTCGTCAATCAAATCTCCCCACAGCAACGCAATATTGCCATGGTTTTCCAAAACTACGCCTTATACCCCCATATGAGTGTCCATGCCAATTTGGCGTTTCCATTAAAAATGCGGCATACGCCAGCATCAGCCATTGCGAAGAAAGTGGAACAAATCGCCAAACTATTGGATTTGTCACGGCTACTAGCGCGCAAACCAAAGCAACTATCCGGTGGTCAACGCCAGCGGGTCGCCATGGGCCGGGCGCTGGTAAGAAACCCAAGCGTTTTTTTGCTGGATGAACCACTATCAAACCTGGATGCCAAATTGCGCGCCCAAATTCGAGCCGATATTGCGCTTTTACAAAAAAGTTTAAACAAAACCACGCTATATGTCACCCATGATCAAGTAGAAGCAATGACCCTGGGTGACAGCGTAGCCGTCATGAATCACGGGGAACTGCAACAGGTTGGCACACCTGAAATGCTATATAAAGAGCCTCAAAATATCTTTGTAG
>JAOULU010000093.1 GCA_029881855.1 Nitrosomonas sp.
TTCGCGGCTTCATTATGATCGAGTTTTTGCTGGGCTTCTTCAACTAAGCTCAGCACATCACCCATACCAAGTATCCTTGACGCTACACGGTCAGGATGAAAAGGCTGCAATGCCGTGGTTTTTTCACCAACACCGAGAAATTTAATAGGTTTCCCTGTTATTTCGCGCACGGATAAGGCCGCTCCACCACGGGCGTCACCATCGGTTTTGGTCAGAATTACACCCGTCAGAGGCAGCGCATCGTTAAAGGCCTTGGCGGTATTGGCTGCATCTTGCCCCGTCATACTGTCAACAACAAACAATGTCTCTACAGGATTAATAGCCGCATGTAGCCGCTTGATTTCATCCATCATATCGTCGTCAATATGCAAACGACCTGCGGTATCAATCAGTAGCACATCCGCATGGATTTTTTTTGCGGCGTCCACGGCTGATTTAGCGATTTTTACCGGATCTTGTTTGATATCACTGGGATGAAATTCCGCACCTACTTCACCTGCCAGGGTTTTGAGCTGTTCGATTGCGGCTGGACGATAGATGTCTGCACTAGTGACCATGACCTTCTTATTTTTAGTTTCTTTCAGCCAACGCGCCAATTTACCCACACTAGTGGTTTTACCTGCGCCTTGCAGTCCCGCCATTAACACAATGGCAGGCGGTGTAGTCGCCAGATCGAGCTCTTCGTTAGCATCACCCATAATATGAGTCAATTCATCGCTAACAATTTTGATAAAAGCCTGGCCAGGTGTCAGGCTTTTCATAACCTCCTGACCTATGGCCCGTTCTTTGATTTTAGCAACCACAGTTTTAACGACAGGCAAGGCCACATCGGCTTCAAGCAAGGCCATGCGCACTTCGCGCAAGGTATCTTTAATATTATCTTCGCGGATGCGGCCTTGGCCGCGCAGACGCTGAATCGTACCGCCCAAGCGATCGCTTAGATTGTCAAACATATTAAATTCCTAATATATGTATAGTTTGATGGTTATTATAACTGGAAAACTTCGTCACCGACCAAAGTTTTGAGATTAAAGCGCCGGATTGCCGCTTTGACTTCGGATAGAATTGCCATTTCTTCACCAGGTTTGAGATGAGTGATATAGACATCCGGATTGTGTTTAAGCTTGGACAAATCTTCGGCTAGGGTGGCGGGGCAATAGTGTTTGGCCATTTGCGCCAGTTTGGATTGACGGTTGGCGAATGCAACTTCAACAATTAACAAATCCAAATTGTCGTAGCTATTAAGCACATTCCAGAAATTATCATTAGTGGATGTATCCCCGCTGTAAGCAAATGCACAAGTTTCATTCGATACACGATAGCCCACACCTGGGACCGTGTGATTAACCGCAATCATTTCTATTTGCCGCCCATTAATCCAAATCTTCTCGCCAGGCTTCATGGGCTCGTATTTCAATACGGCGTTGTCTTCACGCGGAAGCTTGGAAAAGTCTGGCCACATAACCCAATTGAATATATGCGCCTGCAAAGCATCGATAGTTTCCTGCTGGGCATGGATAATTATTGGGTCAGTCAGGCGCTCGAAAATACTATCAACTAAAAAGGGAATGAATGCTGTATGGTCCATATGCGAATGGCTTAAAAAGATATGGCGAATATGGCTCATTTCTTCGAGAAACAACTCACCCACACCACTACCCGCATCCAGTAGGATATCATCATCTACCATATAAGATGTGGTACGCAAACCCGCACCAACACCGCCGCTACAGCCTAGCACCCGTAACTTCATCAACCCGCCCTTGCGCATCCAATAGCATGATTTAACTGAAACAATTTATCATCAATCAAACCTTTGCTATGCGTTTGTTCTGTGCGATCATGTGCCCAGTTTCGAAGGATGGTCTCCATGTGGCTGATTGTTACTAGTTTATTCATTATTGTATTATACATCGCAGCAGCAAGCTTGTTGTGGCGACGCTTGAGCCATGATGCTGGCATAAGTAAAAACAAAGCTATGCTTTTGGGACTTGGCGGCTTAATTTTGCATTTTATTGTGCTGCAAAATAATGTGCTGACCGACCACGGACTCAATCTCGGGTTTACCCAAGTCGGGGGACTAGCGGCGTGGTTTATTTGCGGCTTGTTTTTATTGTCATCAGCGCGCAAACCAACGGAAAACTTAGGCGTTTTTATTTTCCCTTTAGCTGCCATAGCCGTCATTATTCAAATCCTTTTTCCTACGGAACACTTTCTTTCTACCCATGCTGAATCAAAGGGCTTAGGTGTTCATATTCTGTTTTCCATTCTTGCATACAGCTTACTAGGCTTGGCCGCTGTACAGGCAGTTTTACTTTCTATTCAAGAGCGCCATTTACACAACCACAAACCGGGTGGTTTTATTCGCGCCTTACCGCCCATGCAAACCATGGAACTATTACTGTTTCAAATGATTATTGTCGGCTTCAGCTTACAAACCATGTCTTTGGCTAGTGGCTTCGTCTATCTCGACGATATGTTTGCCCAACACCTAGTACACAAAACCTTGTTATCCATCCTAGCCTGGGCCATATTTGGCACTTTATTACTCGGCCACTGGCTTAGAGGTTGGCGTGGCCGCACGGCGGTTGCCTGGACTCTAAGTGGATTCTTTACCTTGCTAATTGCTTACTTTGGCAGCAAGTATGTACTAGAAATCATCCTGCAACGGTAAACGGTCATTCACATACAAAACTTTAAAAAACGCAAAGCGCAATAACATAAACTTACTCACAATAAAAAAGGGCAATATGCCCTTTTTTATTGGTATACAGCACATACTTCAACTAGATAAACAAGGTAACATCAGCTTCGCCAGCAAATTCAAAAAACGTTGCAGCACCACCAAGCTCAATTTCCGAGATCAAATCGGTGGCAGAGAAATCAAATAAATCGATGGTCATCTGACAACCAATCATTTTCACACCGGATTCAATACACAAATCTCGAAGCTCTTCGACACTTGCAATGCCTTTTTTCTTCATTTTTGCCTTCATCATGCTCGTCATCATACCTTGCATGCCCGGAAGCGCTTGCAACATAACAGGCATGGGCATAGGCATGGGCATACCTGGATTACCCAAAGATGTCACCTTGAGGTTCATATCTTTTTTTAATAACTGTAATCCATAAAAAGTGAAAAATATCTGCACTTCATATCCCAGCGCTGCCGCTGTTGAAGACAATATAAAAGGAGGATAAGCCCAGTCCAGGCTACCTTTGGTTGCGATAATTGCTAATTTTTTTGGTTCAGATTGACTCATATGTCACCCCACCTTTTTAGTGTTGTTGCACTGCACAATTAACATCCATGAAGGTGCGTCGAAAGAACTTAACCTTTTTTAATCAGAAAATGGAATTTGCCACCGTCTTCAGAGGACTCCATTAACTCATTCCCAGTCTGTTTTGAGAAAGCTTCGAAATCCTTTACAGAACCCGGATCAGTTGCGATGACATGAAGCACTTGGCCTGAATCCAATGAAGCAAGAGATTTCTTCGCGCGAAGAATCGGTAGAGGACAGTTTAAACCGGTTGCGTCAAGTTCCTGATCAAAATTCGACATTGCTTTTTCTCCTTACAAATTAAAACTGAATAATTGTTTTGTTTTACCAATTTGCCTGATGAACAGCGCATTACACAAGGTCTTAACATTTGAAAAACTGGTTAAGCCTAATTAACAAATTTGCACTCGATCATGGACTCACAAACAATGAAAATCCCTGACAAAATTCAGATAAACACCAGAATATTAAAATATTAGCAAATGATACTCTAGATTGATCTTTTCTAGCAAGACAAAAAACCTTATACCCTATCCCAGTTTTGAAGCTAAACCTAAAATAAACCTTTGCCCAACATATTGAAAATTTTGGAAAAACAGTGCGCCTTAGTGAATATTATTTTAGAATGAAAATAAATATGAAATAAACTAACCTTTTAGAGGTCATACAACACAATGAATTTTGGAATAAACATTGCGTTTATCCCCTGTTTGATGTTTTGCACGGAAAATCATGTTCAAAGGGTCCCTAGCCAGTATTACCATGTTTAAATCCAAAAAAATTCTAATATCCGGACTCGGGCTGCTTTGCTGGTCAGCACTTACCTTTGCGGCAAGCGACATCGAACTGCCAACAATCGGCTCAGAAGCCAGCACTCGTTTATCCGCAACCGAAGAGAAGCATCTAGGCGAAGCTTTTATGCGCCAAGTGCGGCAAGAGCTAAACGTTTTTGCAGAACCAGAAATCGATGATTATATTTGGTCGCTTGGCTATAAGCTGGTTTCCAATAGCGACTATAAAGCTCAGAATTTTCATTTTTTTGTGGTCAATGATAAACGAATTAATGCTTTTGCTGGACCGGCTGGATATATTGGTGTTAACGCCGGGCTTATTCTTGCGGCAGATAACGAAAGCGAGCTAGCAGCGGTGGTTGCTCACGAAATTGCTCATGTGTCGCAACATCATTTGGACCGTGCCTTCGATGCAGCGGACAAAATGAGTTTACCCACAGCAGCGGCTATCGTAACGGCGATTATATTAGGCACACAAAATGTGAACTTGGCTGAAGCAGCTATTGCCGCAACTTTGGCTGCAAACATTCAGTCTCAACTCAATTTTACACGAACTCACGAAATTGAAGCCGACCATGTGGGCATGCAAATCCTAGCAGCATCCAAATTTAGCCCACACGCCATGCCACGATTTTTTGAACGTCTACAAGCGCAGGATCGACTTTATGATAACCAAGTGCCCGATTTTTTGCGCACTCACCCCGTCACCGTTAATCGAATTGCTGAATCACGCGACCGTGCTCGCAAATATGAATTTCAACCCAAGCCAGACAGCAATATTTTTCATTTAATTAAGGCCAAATTGCGAGTACTTACTGACGATAATCCGAGTGATTTAATTAAACGATACGAAGCAGAACTCAAGGAAGGCAGTTATCGCCATCGCCCAGCTGAGCTTTATGGCTATGCAATGGCATTACTCGACAATCGCCAATATGATAAAGCTCGAAAAATTCTTGATCAATTAATTAGAGAAGACCGGGAACGAATTTCCTATTTGATTCTGAAGGGTCGAATTGAAATGGCTGCGGGCAACCATAAAACCGGCCTGGAAATATTTCATGAAGGTTTAATGCTAAATCCTAGCAACACTTCTTTGTCAATTTATTATTCAGATGGTTTAATTCGTGACCAACAACCACAAGCTGCTATTGATATATTGCAGCCAATGATTAACCGTCAACCTTCCGCCCTACTCTACCAACTACTTGCTAAAGCACAGGGTGATGCAAAACTTGAGTCTGCTGCTCACCAATCTTTAGCAGAATACTATTATATTTTTGGCTACACACACGCCGCTATTGAACACTTGCAATTGGCACTTGAAGATAAAAATCTCAGTACCAGAGACCGGCAACGTATTGAAAACCGACTCGATGCTTTAAAAGGCATTGCCTTACTAGAAAAACAGCAATAAATTCTGTAGAATTAATCACTTCATACTTTTTTCTTATACAGCGATTAGAGATATTGTTTGTGTATTTATGTAAAAAACGTATGCTAGATGCATTTTCCAGCTAACAACTAGAAAACGGTTGACAGGTATTACGAAACGTCCTACCGTCAACACACTTTAACGTATACTACTCAAGTACTAAGTTTCATCCTGAGACGACAGGTTGAGTAGGCGTGTTTAAATGCGGCCAAACGAGGAGGTTGTAATGAGATTGCCTAAATTTGCTCTCACGGCAGCCAGTGCAGTTGCAATTTTACTTGGAAGCGTTGGTTTTACCCTTAGCACTAGTACAGCTGCAGTAGCAGGTGATGTAGATGAAGGTAAAAAAATTGCGTTTCATCGTAAAAAAGGTAACTGTCTGGCGTGTCACGCTATTGAAGGTGGAAACTTACCAGGAAACATTGGGCCACCCTTAGTCAATATGAAGGATCGTTTCCCTGATAAAGCGAAACTAAAATCCCAAATATATGATGCAACATCGAATAATCCCAACTCAATCATGCCGCCATTTGGCAAGCATGGCATCTTGTCTAAGCAAGAGTTGGACAAAGTGGTGGAGTTTATTTACTCCCTCTGATCAAGCGAAGATCATTTTAATATCGTGACAGGAGACAAAACTGTGAGTATGAAGCGCAGAACATTCTTAAAGGGTACGGTTGCGACCGGCGCATTGGGCTTTGCCCTAGGTGCGGGCTTGCTCAAACCGACAGCGGTTCTAGCCGCGTATCCCGAAGATGCTTTCAAGGCGGAGAAAATTGAAGACGCACTGAATGCCTTATTTGGTAGCTCAAGCGCAAAAGACGGTGACATTAAAATCAAAGCACCAGACATCGCCGAAAACGGTGCCGTGGTTCCCGTGACAGTCTCTACCAAGATTCAAAACGTGGAAAGCATCAGCTTGCTGGTTGAAAAAAACCCTCAGCCTTTAGGTGCAAGCTATAACTTAGTCGGCAATATCGATGGGTTTGTTGCCACGCGAATCAAAATGCGTGAGACATCCGATGTAATTGCTGTTGTTAAGGCAGGCGGTGACATTTTCTCAGCGAAGAAAACTGTGAAAGTAACCATCGGTGGTTGCGGCGGTTAATCCGGTTGCAGACTGGCTTAATGAAAGGTTTATAGAGGAACATTCACAATGGCAAAGAAATCGATCAAGATTAAAGCGAAAATGAAGGGCAGTACCGCTGAAATAAAAGCCCTGATTAAGCACAACAT
>JAOULU010000388.1 GCA_029881855.1 Nitrosomonas sp.
ATCTCAAACTCCGCTTTCTCGATCAACTATCAATAGTTACACAGCATCACTTGATCAAATCACAAACATGCCTGAGCATGTGCGCGATCTCCCGCAAGGTATACATGATGTAACCTACGATAATCGAGACTACCGTGTTCTCGTTGAGCACACTGGAAACACCCGCTATATCATCCAATTTGATGACACCAACCTTCATAAGCGCGAGCGTGATTTTGTACGTTTGGTATTGTTATGCTCGGCTATCATTTTGATCATTGCGTTTATTATCGGCTGGGGGATTTCACATCGAATTATTCACCCAATTAGACAGCTTGCATACCAAATCATGGCATTTAAGAATCAACCCGGTGAGTCTTTGGATTTGTCAGAGTTTGGAGACGACGAAATCGGCGTTCTGGCCCGCAAACTACAACACTACCACGATCAATTACAACAACTATTGCTACGCGAAAAAGAATTCGCCAGTAACGTCAGCCATGAATTAAGAACACCGGTTACCAGTATTAGTTTAGCTGCTGAAGTATTAGCTACAAAAACAGATCTTTCCGACATTGATAACGCGCGAATTCAACGAATCCAACGCGCAGTTGGTGAAATATCCGAACTGATTGAAACATTTTTAATCCTGGCGCAAATTAACAACACATCAAGCCAATATAATGATGTCTACCAGATGGAACCCATCGTTCGCAAAGTTATTGAACAGCAACGGGTGTGGTTAGGTAATAAGCCCGTTAAAGTACTGGTCGAAGAAAATGAACCGCTAGAAATATGCGCACATTCGGGCATTCTTAGCGTTCTGGTTGCCAACTTGGTGCGCAATGCATTTCGCTACACTGAACAAGGTTCTATTAAAGTATCCATAACACGCGATCAACTGACTGTGCTTGATACCGGTGTAGGTATTGATATGGCAACACAAGCCCAAATTTTTAAAGACTATGTCAAAATTAATTCTGGCGATACGAATCGTGTTGGACTGGGTTTGACGATTGTGCAGCGTATTTGTGAACGCTATGGGTGGACAGTATCTTTTGAGAGCAAGAAGAACCATGGTTCAAAATTTACTGTATTGTTTAATTCCCAAGAGGAGTTCGATGATCATTAAACCCAGCCCTGAACATTGAAACTTGTTCTTGCTTATGATTCTTGTGGGCGTACCAAGAGCACTGAACAATTGATTTCAGCGACCAGTTGTTCAGCAACAGAACCTACCACGAACCGTTCTAATCCACGTCGGTTTGCCGTGCCGACTACCAGCAAATCAGCCCCCCATTCAAATGTCGCTGCAGCAATCACATCAACGATACTTTTTAAGCCATACTCGTTTTCTACTTCAAGCAGGCGGGTCTCAACATTTAATGTATTAACTTGCAATTTAGCCTGCGCTAGTATTTCAACGCCAGCTTCTTTATCCGCTTCTGTATTACCAGAGACGGCGTGAATAATACAAAGTGCAGCGTTATAAGTGTTAGTAATATGTTCAGCCTCTTCCAAAGCATATTTTGAGGTTAGCCCTCCATCAATAGCCACCATGACTTTTTTATACATTTAAATCCTTTTAATGATACTGTTGGGCATTAGGGTCGCGCTGACTAATTCAAGGCCTAATAACTGGGGAGATATTTCGACTGCAAAATTAACCAGCGCTTCCTGAAACAAGTACAGCTTATTGCAAGTTTGTGCTGT
>JAOULU010000094.1 GCA_029881855.1 Nitrosomonas sp.
ACCTCCAGTCTTCCTGTCTGAGCGTTATAGCGGTTACGTGTGCGGTCAGATAGAAAAGCATGTGTCACAGTTTCCAATTGCGCTTCAATTTTTGCACCGGTAAACGCTTCATTAAGCAGTGCGGGACAACCAATGGATGCACAATTTACCGCGAAGTGAATGCGCGGTTCATTATAATCACCTGGTTTGCGAATGATTTCATGTTCAATATCATCTAGCGACAGTGTTTTCCCGAGCAGAGGCACAAACTTTTGTTTCCAAGGGCTGCGTAACAATGAACCCAGGTCTTTAATTGAATCCAATTTTGGATATCGGGTAAGAATTAGTTCAATAGTATAAGCGTTATAGGCATTAATGAGGAAGGCCAGTTGCTCAGATTTAGTCCAGGCAGAAAACGTATTGTGATTGACCGCAGACAACTGAGACAAATAAGTATGTAATTCTCGACGATTTTTTAAGAACGCATGATAATCAACTTCACTGGCTTGCCCTTGTCGAATCATATGCACATGTTTTTGCAATAGATTATCCCAGACAGCATGATCAAACTCAGCGGCGGACAGCTTAGTGACATTAACAGTTATTAACAAAAAAAGAACTAAAGACAGCGGTTTAATTAACACCATATTTTGCTTTGCCTCGCCGTATAGTATAAGTACGATCAGCCAATTGAATAATTGTTGCGGTGCATGAACAGGTTTAATGCATTAGTCGACAATACACAAGTTTCCTTACAATATATGAAATCTATTGAGATTATCAATGCATTTTTGGCAATATTACTTATCCTAATGTCTGCGTCTATATCAGCGGAAAACTGGTTTGCAATGTCTAGGCATGGTGAATGCATATCATTTGAGCAATTATCAAAAAGGGTTGGTTTTTTTAAAAATGTGAAATCTTTAGAAGACCTTAAAAGTAATATCGAATCTCAAGACCTAGACTATTCCTTGCAATCAACTTTACCTGAAATAAAAGAGATATATAGGCTTGAAGTGCCCGCTAGAAGTATTTCGATGCTTATTACTACAAATGAAGTTTGTAACAAGTTAATGTGATTAATTGTCGCCACGAGAAAATTGAGCGCTCTTTATTTCTATCGTTGTGGTGGCTGCAGAAGCGTCCAACTTTACACCGATGCGTGATCCAATTTCTAGAAGCCCACCGTCACCAAAACTAATATTTGATGCTGTTATAGGAAGACAAGATCGTTTCTCTTGCTCTTCCGTAGTGATGCCACTACAAACCAGGTCATGTAGTTCTTTGGCCATTTCAATCTCATTAGGCAGGATAGGTTCTTCCTGTTTGGGAGGGCTTTTGATGCGCCCACCGCTTTTCCCTCGGAAATATGTTATGCGATGTATCTTGTCAGCACCTTCTACTTCAATACGATAATTGGATTTACGTTGCCCGGGGTGTTGGTTTTGTTTGATGAAGGTCATGCTGCCAGTTTGTTCATAACCATGTTTCTCAAGGATGCTAGGAACAGTTTCTAATGGTGTTTTAAGTGATATGCCCTCAATTTCAAGAGTTAAAAAGTGATTTATATTCGTTGATTTCTTAATGTTTGTTTCTGATGCGATGACTGAAGAATGTAGGTAAAACAGTAAAAATACCGTCCATCCTAAAGATCTTTGGGATGGTAGAAAATAATGATGGCAAAAAGTTTTCATAATAGAATTTTGTATGAGTGACATTTTAAAGATTTAATTAATATTATTTCTGTAATTTTTTAGAAAGATTATCTCAATGATTTATCAGGATATACCCAAGGCTTCAGTAAGCATAACTCTTTATTCTTGTCTACGGTTATTTAGTTAAGCGAATAATTGTAATATTATCGGACATTCTAAAACCAATGAATGTTCAGGAGAGAAATGATGAAATCAAAAATACTTGTGTCAGTTATCGTATCTGTTTTTTCTGGTTTGTTATGTAGCGCAGCTATTGCTGGGCAAGGTGGGGGAGAAGAATATGCATTTAATTTGAAAGGTACGGGCAATATGTACCCAGATACGGTGCCAGATATTGACGGCGATGGAGTTGATGACCCGGCAATCTGTTTTGATACAGATTTGATTGACTTGAAAAACAATCGTGTTGTCGGCACAGCTACCGATTGTTTGTCTGAGATTACGCCAATTGGCAGTGGCCTTGGTTTGATTGGCACAACATACTTCCGTATGCCAGAGGGTACGTTAATTACCCGTGGCAAAACAACTGTTCAACCAGTATTACATCAGACTGTCTCTGCAACTGGCCAGGAATTTACCCATATAACGGGTGCTGCCGGTAGTGGCAATGCAATTATTGGCGGTGATGGAAAATTTGCCTCCAGTACGGGTACTTCACGTTTATCGGGTATGGTGAGTATGGCGGATTTTGGTGGTGTTGCGGGAGACCCCATCGTATTCGATTGCTTATTTGTGATTAAGCTTGATTAAGCTATGATCAGCACTGATTAATTCATGAGCCAATATTTTTTTATTATCAATTGGTTCAGAATTAATCGGTGGCCTTAGAATTTCCAACGAGCACCCATATAAACGCCTCGCGGTATACGCACAGGTGTTGTAGGAATAAAATCAGACACGTATTCTCTATGATGTTGTGCGAATAGGTTTTGCCCAACTAGGAAGAGTTCAATATTTTGGATTGGTTTCCAGGTAATATTTGTGTCCATCGTGACGTAGCTTGGAATATTGTAAAATGCGATGCGACTGACATAGCGTAACCAGAGATTAAGCTGCACTTTTTCTGATACATCATAGTTAGAGCGCAATGATAACTGATGATGTGGGTTTGCCCTATCTGCACCACCTGTTGTAGCGTCAAACTGTTGTGACAAGGTATTGGCGGAGGTGTGAATATTTAGGTAACTATAGCTGCTTTGTAGGCGCCATTTTTCAATAGGCCGCCAGTCGGCTGATACTTCAACGCCATAAGAATGAGCGGATGCATTATTAGATGCTAGGACGGGTAGTACTAAATGCGGTGGTGGCCCTGCTGCTGCAGAAGGTAGTCCGCGGTTAAGATCACGTAGATGACTATAATCATTAAAGAAACTGGTCACATCAACGGATGCTTGTGGTGTGAATTGATGTCGAAAACCAATTTCATAGGCAATTAATTTTTCAGGACCAAAATTCCCGGTACCTTGCAATTGAGTCATGACGAGTGGTGGGCCTTGAATTGTCCTTAAATTTAATCGAATATTCTCAGAGCGTGATGGGATACGCACAGCTCGGGATACCGCTAACCAGGCAGAACTTTGGCTGTTAGGTGTCCACATTAAACGTGCATTCGGTTGTGCTTCAAAACCAGAAAAATCATTGTAGCCAAGCCGCACACCCAACCCAAGACGCAGACGATCAGGGATTAACATAATTTCGTCTCGTACAAAAGCACTGGCAAGCTGATCTGTTTTTCTGCGTGGGTTGAAGCTGATCAGGTTTGTATGATTTAAATGGTTTGTGTAGAGACGGTAATTAATACCCCATGTTATGTCATGACGTTCTAAAAGAGAAAGACGGTGTTGAAAATCCACATCAAAACTTTCAGCGTCAAAATCTACAACAGGAGAAAGATTGAAGCGATTACGGTCATAATAGACTTGTAGCATGACCGAAGATAGCTCTGATATCGCCCGATCCCAACGCATGCGTATATTGCCACCAGTGTCTTTACCATGAGCAACTTCTGTTTGTGTAAAAGGTGCTGTGAGAATTGGTTTATTTATTCGGTCACCAATATCATTATGAAAAATATCACCTTGAAGTGTGAATTCATCAATCCCCCGAGTGTGGTCAATACGAAAACCTGCTCTTGCCTGGTGCCATGTATCTCGTGCATTTTCTCCTGATAGCGTGGATGTGTTATTTCTTTTGAAGCCTTTTGCATAGATACGAAAAGGCGTGTTGTTGTTAATTTTCCCACCATAACGTGCACCTACGAATGCATGTTCAAAACTACCACCTCCTGCCGTTAGCAGTGTGCCTTGGGTATCCGCTGCTTTTTTGGTAATGATATTGATAACGCCATTAACAGCATTAACACCCCAAGCCGTGGCATTAGGCCCACGCACGACCTCTATTCGCTCAATGTCTTCTAACATGGTGTCTTGTTGTTGCCATAATACACCTGAAAACATTGGGGTATAGACACTGCGTCCGTCCATTAATATTTGCAGTTTATTGGCCAAGCGACCATTAAAACCACGAATACTAACGGCCCATTTGTCTGTACCTATACGGGCAACATGTACACCAGGTGCCATACGCAGTGCTTCTGGAATACTGGTGGCACCAGATCGCCGGATATCATCTTGTGAGATAACAAAAACTGCTGAGGCTACTTCAGTGAGTTTTTGTGGATGTTTTGATACAGTTGTTACTTCAATATTCATCAATTCTTCAAGACTAAGATCGAGAAGAAGGTTTTGTTGGTTGGTTAATTTAAGGGGGGGCTGGTTGCTAGCTTCTGCAATACTTAGATGATAAGCAAAAACCACAAGAATAGAAAGTTTGTAACTTAATCTAAGCATCATGCCGCAACCAATATGATTTGATAAACCAAACTTTGCTGATGTGGTCGTAACAAACCCGCTACCTAATAGGTAGCGGGTTTGTTAGTGCTATTTCTGTCACAGGCTGGTTTTTTTGCTGGATTGCTAAGGAGAACCATTCCTGCATGCTGGTATGATGAATTGTTAATTTAACAGTTACACCTTAAATCTATTTGTAGAATAAGTAGGGAAAAACCCTTCTTATCGATGCATCAATAAAAGTAGAAATAAGTTCATCATATACTGCGCGACAGAATTTTTAAATTGCTACATATACTTCTTATTCGTAATGATAGCTGTTATCCAATAATTTTTCTATCATTGAATACTATTTATTAAGAACTTTCTGCTGCGGGTTTGACCGCGGTATCTGATTTAGCTATTTGTGACTGTTCATTGCTTTGTTCAAGATCGACATGTGTTTTATTTCCAGGCTCATTGGAGCTGTCTTCTTCAGGTTTCTCATCAAACCAGCGGTAAAGCGTAGGTAAGACAACCAATGTCAATAAGGTTGATGTAATGAGTCCACCAATCACTACAATGGCCAGTGGGCGCTGTACTTCTGAACCTGGCCCGGTTGCGAACAAGAAGGGCACAAGTCCTAACATGGCGACTGTTGCGGTCATCAATACTGGGCGGAAACGTTGTTCACAGCCACGTATGACAGAAGTAGCCACATTAACACCCTGATTGCGTTGTTCTCGAATATAGGATATCAAGACTACACCATTCAATACGGCAATGCCCCATAGTGCAATAAACCCAACCGAGGCGGGTACGGATAAATATTCACCCGTAATAAATAAGCCTACGATACCACCGATTGAAGCAAACGGGAGTACAAGAATAATAAGTCCGGCCAGTTTGAGCGATTTGAATAACAAAAAAAGCAAGAAAAAGATAGCTGCTATGGTTATCGGGACAATAATGGATAACGTTCCCATGGCACGTTCCATGTTTTCAAATTGGCCACCCCATTCAAAATAATACCCTGGAGGTAGTTTGATTTCTGCGGCTACACGTTCCTGAATTTCTTCTACAAACCCGCCCAAGTCACGTTCATGTACATTAGCACCAACCACTACACGGCGTTTGGCAAATTCACGAGAGACTTGTGCAGGACCATCAACGACTCGAATATCAGCTACTGCATGTAGAGGTATTAAAGCACCGCTAGTGGCATTTCCGTTACCGGATGAATCTGAAGATTTGGTAGTGGGTCGCAATAAAAGACCGCGAATCGAATCAATATTGTCACGATATTCAGGTGGGAAACGCAAAATAAGGGAGAACCGACGTTCTCCCTCGAATACGTTAGTAATTTCTTTTCCACCAATCGCAGTTTCAATCAATTCATTAACATCGGCTACATTGAGGCCATGTCTGGCAATGGCATCTCGGTCAATATCAATGGTCAACGATTGTTGACCCGATAACCGTTCAATACGGATATCACGCGCACCTTCAACAGTTCTCAGAATACGCGCCACTTGTTCGGACAATTCACGTAGCTCATCCAGATCAGTGCCAAATATCTTTACTGCAATTTGTGAGCGTACACCGGTAACCATTTCATCGACACGTTGCTGAATCGGTTGTGACAATACAATGCTCGCGCCGGGTAATATTGACAACGCCTGGCGAATGTCTTCATCGACTTCATCCTGTGTTCGTCCAGAATCCGGGTCAATGGTGACAATAGGATCAGATTCGTTGGGTCCCGCTGGATCAGCCGGTGATTCACCACGCCCCAATTTTGACACCACACTTGCTACGCCGGGTATCGCGGCAATCAGTTTTATGGCTTCCATTTCCATCTTAACGGACTCTTCCAGTGAAATAGAAGGCACACGAATAATCACCGGTGTCAACGCCCCTTCTTTCAGTGTCGGTATAAACGATTTACCTAAGAAAGGAAACAGTGCAAACGAAGTCCCCAGTAAAGCAACGGCAACCATGATGGTGGTTTTTTCTCTGGCCAATGCATAATCTAGCAGTTTGCTATAACGCGCTTTAAGATACGCAATAATACGGGTGTCTTTCGCTTCTCCGCCACCGCCTTTAAGGATATAGGCACAAAGTACCGGGGACAGTGTTAATGAAACAACCAACGATACAGCCAGCGCAATCGCAATGGTATAAGCCAATGGGCTAAACGTTTTGCCTTCCATGC
>JAOULU010000389.1 GCA_029881855.1 Nitrosomonas sp.
AGTAGCTATGTGACGCTCACGCACTAGCGTTTTATTAAGTCTGGCCGATGCATGGCCATCTAAAACACTTTCTAGCATTTCCAGCGCATAGGGTTCCCAGTCAGCAGCAATATCCCTAATAACAGGAGCATGATAGCCCATAACAAGATATGGCAACTCAGCTTGCGCTTTAACGGTTATACGTTTAATACCAAGTTGAGGGGGTTCGGTTTGTGGTTTTCGTTCAGCTAAAGACAAGACTGGGCGAGGTTTTATAGGGCCATAGTATTTTTGTGCTAGCGCGTATACTTCTTGAGCATCAACATCTCCCACAATAACCAATATGGCATTGTTTGGCATATACCACCGATCATACCAATCCTGCGCGTCCTGAACTCGCATATTCTCCAAATCATTCATCCATCCAACAATCGGACGTTTATATGGGTGTGATTGATAAGCAGTCGCCAACATTTTTTCATGTACCAATGCACGCGCCTGGTCATCGGTACGCAATCTTCTCTCCTCCATCACCACCATTATTTCTTTAGAAAACTCTTCTTCAGTCAACACCAAATTATGCATACGATCCGCTTCTAATTCCATCGCTAGCGGCAAATTACGTTTATGTAATTGCTGGTGATAGCCCGTATAATCACGGCTGGTAAAAGCATTTTCCCGTCCACCGGCTGCCGCTATTCTTTTTGAAAACTCACCACTCGGTACTTTGGTCGTCCCTTTAAACATCATATGTTCCAATGCATGGGCAATACCAGTCACGCCATTTAATTCATCAATACTACCGGCCTTATACCAAATTTGAGAAACCACAACGGGTGAACGATGATCTTGCTTTACAATCAGTTTCAGACCATTGTCGAGTATAAATTCATGTGGATTGGCATTCACTGCAAATGAAGCCTGTAATAAAATAACAAATAACAACCAGAAATAAAAACAGGCGATACGTTGAACAGCTTTCATTTTTACTAACCCAAATGTACGTAAAGAGAATAAAATTAAGGATTGAGAATTCCAATGCATATTAGAGCCTACCAGAATGTTTAGTTTTTTTAAATCCAAAAAAAAATCAGAAAATCCCGAAGCATCCGCTACCCCTGAATCAGAAACAGTATCGGAATCTGTTTCACTGACTGAACCGACACAAAAACCCGAACCCGAGGCGACAAGCTTTGCGAGCAAAATCCGATCAGGTCTTTCTCGCACCCGGCAAAACCTAGGCAAGCAACTAAATGGCTTATTCAGTGGCGGCAAGATTGATGAAGATCTTTATGAAGAACTGGAGACAATTCTGCTGACCGCAGATATTGGTGTCAACGCAACCAATCAATTACTAGAAGACCTACGCAAACAGGTTAAACGAGAAGACTTAACCGACGCCGCACAATTAAAGAAAGCGCTGCAAGAATCACTGACTAAAATGCTCGAACCCCTTGCACAACCACTGGACACCACAACACAAAAACCTTTTGTGATCATGATAACAGGTGTCAATGGAGTTGGAAAAACAACTTCTATCGGTAAGCTAGCCAAGTATTTTCAAGCCAAGGGGAAATCCGTTTTATTGGCGGCAGGCGATACTTTCCGCGCTGCAGCACGTGAACAACTAATAACTTGGGGAGAGCGTAATGATGTCACTGTTATTGCCCCAGACAGTGATCCCAATAAGAAGAGCGATCCAGCC
>JAOULU010000390.1 GCA_029881855.1 Nitrosomonas sp.
AAATAATGACGGATTAACCTAGAAAAATCAGTTGAATTTAAGCTATTCTGCTAACCATTTGAAGTAAGGGGTGAAATAATGGTATTGCCTCCCAAAACAAGTCACCCAAAGGGTGAACAGCTTTTGACTCAAAAAACGGCGATTTGTCAGGCCGTTGAAGTGGAAACCTACGCTGGCAAGTTGCACATAGAATGGGATCCGGAGGCCGCAGTTACCCCTATGGGGCAGCTACCCTTTTTCATCGAATTTTTAAAACTGGGAGGTCGTTTTGAGCCGTGGGTTGAGGATTGCCCGCTGCACTATCACAGCAACAACGCCCCAAAAAAGATCGATGTATTGGGCTCCTTGTTCTTATCGATACTGTCTGGGCACCGACGCTACGCCCATATGACCAATTTGATGAGTGATCGGGTCAATTCAACACTACTGGGGATGAACAAAGTGGTCAGTGATGATTCAGCCCGCAGAGCGCTGCTGAAAATAGATGAAACCCTGGGCATTGACTGGCTGCAAAAACACTTGCAATTGAGCTACGAGCCGCTGTTAACAAACCCGTGGATATTAGACGTTGATGTCACCGTCAAACCACTCTATGGGCATCAGCAAGGCGCTGAACTTGGCTACAACCCACAAAAACCTGGTCGACCATCACACACCTTTCACACGTACATGATGGCCAATTTGCGATTAGTTTTAGAAGTTGAAGTGCAAGCCGGAAACCAGTCCCATTCAAACTATTCGCTACCTGGGTTAGTGTCGTTGTTAAACCGTCTTCCAGCCAATGGTAAGCCGGAGTTTGTGAGAGGAGATATCGGCTGGGGTACAGACAATGCGATGCTACAATTGGAACAGATTGATCAACACTATTTATTCAAATTGAAGAAGTCTAAAAACGTAAAAGAGCTTATATATAATCATCATTGTTTAGGTGAATGGACAAGTATTAATGATTATTGGCAGGCCAAAGAAGACGATCTTAAATTGCAAGGATGGAAGAATCCCCGTCGGGTGATTATCGTACGAAGACGTCTATCGAGTGACAGTGTTATCGGGATTGAAAGTCAAACGGACAACCAGCAGCAATTAGCTTTTATAGACGGTCCAGAGGACATCTCTGTCTATGAATACTCAGTGCTGGTGACTGACTTGGATGCGGATCTTAGCGCGGTCTTTCACCATTATCGAGATCGCGCCGATTGCGAAAACAATTTTGATGAGATAAAGAACCAATGGGGTTGGGGAGGCTATACCACCAAGAAGATCAAAAGCTGTCAGTTTATGGCGCGCATGATTGCACTGGTTTACAACTGGTGGAATTTATTCGTTCGCTTGGCACTTCCGGATAAGCATCATGAGGCGATTACTAGTCGACCCTTGTTGCTCAGTAGTGTGGGTCGATTGACCGAGCATAGTCGTCAAAAGAGAATGGTGATCACCAGCGCCCATGGAAATATCGAGAAATTACAGCGTGCCTATACACGCCTGGCCAACTTCTTTAATGACCTAAAAGCGGCTGCGCCGCAGTTAAATTCAGACCAATGTTGGTGTCGGATTTTGGCTAAAGCGATGGAGAAGTTTCGAGTCAATATCGGTCTGGAACCTCAACCAGAGCTACCTCGGCCCACATAGCCAGTCTTCCAAAATATTCATGTGACATTTTTGCTAGATCAATTATCTCGGCAG
>JAOULU010000095.1 GCA_029881855.1 Nitrosomonas sp.
ACATATTCATTGAAGCCCCACCAGATCATCCATCCTGGCTGGCTATTTCAGACCGCTTGCAACGTGCAAGCCAACCATCAAAATCATGACCCAAAAAAACAAACTACAAGCTGTTCTCTTTGATGTTGATGGCACTCTCGCTGATACAGAACAAGATGGACATCGTATTGCTTTCAATGCCGCATTCCAAGAATTTGGTCTAACCTGGGACTGGGACATTACGTTATATGGTGAATTACTAAAGGTCACTGGTGGAAAAGAAAGAATTCGCTACTATATGGAAAGATATACCCCTCAGGATTGTGATAAAGCAGATTTAAATGACTGGATAGCTACGCTACATTGGACAAAAACTAAATATTTTGAAAAATTACTCAAACAAGGAAATATACCATTACGTCCTGGTGTTGCACGCTTAATTAATGAATTACGTAAAGAAAAAATAAGGATAGCAATAGCCACCACAACCACACCTAAAAATGTGGCTGCTTTAATCAAATCAACCTTAGGAGAAGAAGCCGTAGATTGGTTTGATGTTATTGGTGCTGGTGACATAGTTCCTAAGAAAAAGCCAGCACCTGACATATACCATTGGGTTCTTAAGCAACTGAATTTAAAGGCCCAGCATTGTATTGCAATAGAAGATTCTGAAAATGGCTTACAATCTGCTCTTGCTGCCGATCTTCCAACCATTATTACAACCAATAGCTATACACAACAACAAAGCTTTAATGGTGCATCTATAGTTGTATCCGACCTCGGAGAACCCGAACATCATTTTTCGCAACAAGCCGGTAAGAAACTTAAAAAAAGATGGGTCGATGTAGAAACCCTTATGAATCTGGTGCAAACTTAAATTCTTCACACGCCTACAATTTAGTAAAACAGTTATTTACCGGAATACAAATAGTTCCCGACATTAGGAATAAAAACACATTTTTTTATCTTAATTTGTGTTATATCAAATTATGCAAGAATGTATTTTATTTCTCATTTAAATCTATGCTATAACTATATTACGCATTGTATCCCTTCAGCAGGCGTACTGAAGTCTTTAGTTGATGGCAGTGCGGTTTTTTGCAAAGAAAATAAAGTTAAAACTGTTCTTAAACTTACTAACCAAGGAACGATAAAATGAAATCTATTTCGATATTATTTGCAATGGTTGCTCTTTCATTTTTACTCAGCAGCCCTGTCTATGCGTCAGATGCTGGTCACACCTCTGAAGCAATGGAGCATGCTGGACAAGCAATAGCTCATGGAGAAGATGGTCACGCTGATGTTATGAAGAAACATGCGGAAGAAAGCCTACATCATGCCAAAGCAGCAGAAAAATCTCATGCTGAAGCACATAAACATATGACTGAATCAATTAAGCATATAGAAGAAGCTATCAAACATGCTGGAATGGGTCATGCAAAAGAAGGTGCTAAGCATATGAAAGAAGCAGTTAAACATATACGACAATCTGGTCATTAATTAGTAACGCAGTTAAAAAAGCCCTCAAACTTTGGGGGCTTTTTTACTTTATTATCAAGATGGTTGTTTAGGCAAATACTGTAGCGGATCAACTGGCTTTCCATACTTACGAATCTCAAAATGCAATTGTACAGTATCTGTATCAGTACTACCCATCTCGGCTATCTTTTGTCCTGTGATAACTAAATCACCTTCTTTTACCAAAACCTTACTATTGTGGGCATAGGCACTCAGGAAAGTATTGTTGTGTTTAATAATAATCAGATTACCATAACCACGTAATCCATGACCACTGTAAACCACTTCACCTGAAGCAGATGCAACGACTGATTGTCCAGATTGCCCTGAAATCTTTACTCCTTTAGAGTTTTTTGAGAAAGCAGACGATAATTTACCCGTTGTCGGCCATATCCAATCTGTACCAAGTGTTCTAGACATGACATTGTTTGCCTGGTCTGCTGGCACAGGCGCGGGTCCAATTCTGGCAGTCTCAGTAACTTGGGTAGGCTGATCATTCGCCGGTGGGTTAATTGAATTTTGTACATATGCCACATTCTGATCCGAATACGGTAAATTAACAGCTTTTGGATGAGTCTTTACATTAGACTCCTCCTGTTCAGAATCAGGTGGGGTTATTGATACTTGAGGCAAAGCAAACAATACAGGCTCGGCTTGTTTAACCGGAACCGATAAATTAATGACCTGACCTGGCTCGATATTTGCGGGATCAACTATACCATTTAATTGAGCCAACTCATCATGATCAACACCATGGCTCAATGCGATACTATATAATGTATCACCATGCTGTACCGTATAGAATTTACCTTTTTTTACAGTGGATCCATCAACACCTGCTAATTGAGGCTGCGCACCTATTGACCGTTCGACAACAGGCGCTGGCTTCTGTGTTGTCCCGCAGCTAATTAGTAGCAAGAAAATAATACATAAAAACAAATTGCGATTAATAAAAAGTGACCCTGGATATCTTGATATGTAAATTAAGTCATTAGTATATTTTCTACTGACAGGAATGACTTTTAAACCGGTTTGATTGCCTTTCATTTTAATTTTCCCCTGCATCGTTACTTTTTTACGATACCAGACAGTATGGGTACAAAATTTACTTCTTCCAAGACAGTCTCAGTATAACCTTGCACATTACGTTCAATAATACACAAATTCTGCTTTTGACTTCCTTTTGGAAAAACCATCCTACCACCAATGACTAATTGTTCCAACAACGATGAAGGAACATGCGTTGTTACTGCTGTCATGATGATACCATCAAATGGCCCAACTTCAGCTAACCCTAACAAACCATCAGCATGCTTCAAGGCAATATTTTTTATCTGTAAATTCTGCAAGCGAATACGGGTTCGCGTCAGTAACGGACCAATACGTTCTATAGAATAAACCTTTTCAGCAAGTTTTGCTAAAACAGCCGTTTGATACCCACAACCTGTTCCAATTTCAAGTACATTACATAATTTAGAGTTAGCACGTAATAATTCACTCATACGCGCAACAATCCAGGGACTAGATATTGTTTGCCCAAAATTTATTGGCAAAGATACATCTTCATAGGCACGACTTGCTAATGCTTCTTCTATAAATACATGACGTGGGATTGAGCTCATTACAGACAAAACCACCTCATCAGCAATCCCATCTGCTCGCAAACGTTCTATCATTCGCATACGCGTACGCTGCGAGGTCATACCACTTCCAGAATAACGAACACTCACTGATTAATACCCATATAAATTCTAATTATTCAACCGCTTATCAAGAAAATCTAAGATATGAAAAATTTCATTATTCTTTTCTGGTTAAATAAAATATTTAGCAAACTCTTCTTCTATCTAAAAACTTACATCCAACACAACACAAAAATTTATTTAATTAGCCATTCAGAAACAAGACTCATCTGATCATAACGTGTTATATCTATCTGTAAAGGCGTAACAGATACTCGGTTATGTTTCACGGCATAAAAATCAGTACCCTCACCAGCATCTTGAGCAGCTCCGGCTGCACCCACCCAAAAAACAGTTTCTCCACGTGGGCTTTGTGATTTAATTACTGGCTCAGCCTTATGTCGACGACCCAGTCTTGTGATTTCTGTACCCTCTAATTGCTGATAGTCTACATCCGGCACATTAATATTGAGTAACATTGGATCCGCTAAATTCTTCTGGCTGAAGCGCTCGACCATATCTGCCGCAACTGTTGCGGCAGTCAAATAATTTCCTTTTGATGCGCCAACCAATGAGATTGCCAGTGAGGGAATCCCAAGTAAAAAGCCTTCTGTTGCTGCAGCAACTGTGCCAGAATATATAGTATCATCTCCCATATTAGCACCGTTATTCACACCAGATACTACCATGTCAGGCAGAACATCAAGCATGCCTGTTACTGCCAAATGTACACAATCTGTTGGTGTCCCATTCACATAATAAAAACCATTATGTGATTTATGCAAACTAAGAGGACGATCCAAAGTCAACGAGTTACTTGATCCACTACGATCACGTTCCGGCGCAACCACAATAATTTCCGCTATTTCTGAAAGTGTTTCGGCTAAACACGCAAGACCGGGCGCAAAATATCCATCATCATTACTGAGTAATATGCGCATTTTGGAAAAATGAATTAATTGATTGAGAAGAAATAAGAGACATTACCACTCATATTCGGTATTCGTTATTTTATAAAAAACCAACATTATGATATTCAAATGTAGCATAGCTAAATTCATGAATTGTTTTCTAATGAAAATACTTTTATATTTTCATTGTATAACCAACTATTCATTTGTTAAATAATGGGTAACAAACTGGTCGGGGCGAGAGGATTTGAACCTCCGACCACTTGCACCCCATGCAAGTACGCTACCAGGCTGCGCTACGCCCCGAATAGGAAATTATAGCAAACAACAGATGCCAAGAGATATTGATTCGGTTACTAGCAAGCAATCATTCCAGACAAAGGCATACGACAAAATTAGAACGGACGATACGACAGATATTAAACGCTATCTTCCTAAGTTAGTACTATGTACATAGTCATAAACGAGATAGAATAAAATTAATTTTCAGGAAAGAAGGAATGACATTACACTCTTTATTTCACCCTTAACATAATTCACATCATAGGCTAAATCAGGTCGTGTATTCTGCGCTTTCTCTATAAAAATTGACTCTTCTTCACCTTGACCCAATCTATTTCGAGCACCACTAATGGTAAACCCTTGATCATAGAGCAATTCACGAATGCGACGGATCAGCAGTACTTCTTGGTGTTGATAATAACGACGATTCCCACGGCGTTTCACTGGCTTTAATTGTGCAAACTCCTGTTCCCAGTACCGCAAAACATGGGGCTTCACACCACACAAAACTCCCACCTCGCCAATTGTAAAATAACGCTTAGCGGGAATGGGCGGAAAAGTGTCACTTGGCTTTTTGTTTTCCATGATAGTTCTTCTCTACCATTGTTTTTAATTTCTGACTTGCATGAAATGTAACAACACGTCGTGCGGTTATAGGTATTTCTTCACCCGTTTTGGGATTCCTACCTGGACGCTGTGGCTTGGTACGTAATTGAAAATTACCAAAGCCTGAGAGTTTCACACCTTCACCATTTTGCAAGGCTGTACGCACCTCTTCATAAAAAGACTCAACCATATCTTTAGCTTCGCGCTTATTAAGTCCTACATTCTCAAACAATAAATCTGCCAAATCAGCTTTAGTTAGTGCCATACTTTACTCCACTCCAAAATCTATTTAGTTATTAAGCTGATCTAGCTTAATTATTAGCCTTAGTTTAACTGAATTGAGGCAATATAATTGAATATCAATTACGTAACACTGCACCAAATTTGTTTTCTAAAGCCTTAATCAAGCCAACTATTGCAGCATCAGCTTCTTCATCAGTTAAAGTCTTATCAGTATCTTGCAATAACACTCTGAATGCAAGACTTTTTTTGTTAACTTCCATACCTTTACCACGATATATATCAAATAATGCAATTTCATAAATAATTGTATCTTTTTCTGCATCCATACAAGTTAGAAGTGCATCTACACTAACATTATTATTTACAATTACCGCAATATCACGCCTTATCGGTGGGAATTTAGATATTTCTTCTGCATAAGGCAATGATTTAGGTATCAAGGTATCAAATGAAAGTTCGAATAATACCGCATTTTTTGGCAAATCATATTGTTTTTGCCAGTATGGATGTAGTTCCCCTAGCCAACCAATTGGATTATTCTCAACACAGATTTGTGCCGATTTCCCAGGGTGTAACATAGAATATTCAAAAGCATTAAATTGAATTTTCTGCGGCCAATATAATGCTTCTATATCAGCCTTAACGTCATAAAAATCAACACTACTAGAAGGCACACCCCACTGCTCTGCAACGGCATCTCCGTAACACAGTCCCGCGAGCTTTTCTATTTGTTTACATTCATTTTCGCTGTTCCGTTCAAAACAGCAGCCCATTTCAAATATGCGAACACGTGTTTGTTTTCGATTCAAATTAAACTTCAAATTTGAAACCAAACCACCCATTAGACTACTACGCATTACACTCATTTGACTGGCAATTGGATTTCTCAATGTAATTGGATTTTTATTATTTAAAAAACCTTTTTCCCAAGTTGCATCTACAAAAGCATAATTAACAACTTCTTGATAATCACGATTTACCAATGTTTGCTTCACATGCTTAACAGAGCGTCTTGTTTCTGATGCAGGCAGCATTGCAAGATTTACATGGGGTGAGTTAATAGGAATACAATCATAACCATGTAATCGTGCAACTTCTTCTATAAAGTCTTCTTCTATTGCTAAATCGAACCGATAAGTTGGTGGAATAACAATGAAATCATCTCCATCTACCGAATATTCAAATTGTAGTCGCTTAAAGAATGAACTGATTTGTTCTTTTTCGATATTAATACCTAAAACACGCTTTACTCGGTCAGTACGCACTTTAACTGTAACGCGCGGTGGTAATTGATATTTCTTTTCTGTTATTGGCCCAACTTTACCACCGCATATTATTTGGATTAACTGTGTTGCTCGTTCCAACACATCACGTGTTGAGGAAAAATCTACACCACGTTCAAAACGGTGCGCTGAATCAGAGCTGAATCCAAGCGTGAACGATTTTCCACTAATTACTTTTGGATTAAAGAATGCGCTTTC
>JAOULU010000391.1 GCA_029881855.1 Nitrosomonas sp.
TTGCTAAATGACTAATCTCGCCGAAGTACCTCTGGAAAAACAACATACTTCTGTTTCTTCTAAATTCGATGTGGAAGAAATTCGTGCTGATTTCCCTATTTTAAATCTTAAAATTGAAGGGAAACCCTTGGTATACCTGGATAGCGCAGCTTCCAGCCAAATGCCACAAACTGTCATAGACCGTTTGGTACATTACCAAACTGCACAACACGCCAATATTAATCGAGCGGTATATTATCTCTCCGAAGTGGCTACAAATGAATATCAAAATGCACGTTGCACATTACAACAATTTATTAATGCCAAAGAAAATAAGGAAATTATTTTTACTAGCGGTACGACCGACGCCATTAACTTAGTTATGCATGGTTATGGACGCTCATTTATTCAAGCTGATGATGAAATTATCCTTACTACACTTGAACATCACTCAAACATTGTTCCTTGGCAGATGCTCGCTAAAGAAAAAAGCGCCAAGATACGTGTCGTGCCTATTAATGATGCCGGTGAATTAGATATTGATGCATACCAGAACCTCTTTAATGAGCGCACTAAATTCGCTAGTTTAATCCATGTATCTAATGCACTAGGTACCATCAATCCAATTAAAGACATGATTGCCTATGCGCACCAACATGGTGTGCCAGTACTCGTTGACGGCGCACAAGCTGCACCACATCTCACCATTGATGTTCAAGATTTAGATTGTGACTTTTATGCTTTTTCTGCTCACAAACTTTGTGGTCCAACAGGCGTTGGCATACTTTATGGCAAAGCTAAAATTCTTGAATCCATGCAGCCCTTTAAAGGTGGTGGAGATATGATTTCTTCAGTTACTTTTGAAGAAACTACTTACGCAGATATTCCACATAAATTCGAAGCGGGCACCCCTCCCATTGCGGCAGCAATTGGATTTGGTGCTGCCATTGATTACTTAACATCAATCGGTATAGAAAGAATTGCCACCTATGAAGCTGACTTACTGGACTATGCGACTATGTGCTTAAACGAAATTCCTGGTGTCAACATCATTGGTACAGCTGCAAAAAAAACCGCTGTTCTATCATTCACTATTGATGGAATCCATCCACATGATATTGGCACCATTCTGAATCAAGATGGCATTGCTATTCGTACCGGTCATCATTGTGCTCAACCTGTTATGCAACGCTTTAATGTTCCAGCAACATCTCGCGCCTCATTTGCTTTTTATAATAAGAAAACAGAAATTGATGCTTTGGTAGCAAGCATTATAACTGTACAAAAGGTATTCTTATAATGCACCCAAAATCACTCTATCAGGAAGTTATACTCGATCACAATAGAAAGCCTCGTAATTACGGCACATTAGAACATGCCAGCCATCATGCTGTTGGTCATAATCCTTTATGCGGTGACCGGCTTGATATCGCATTACAATTGGAAAACGATCAAATTAATCATATCTCATTTCAAGGGGAATCCTGTGCAATCTGCAAAGCTTCAGCTTCCATGATGACAACCGCTGTTAAGGGTAAATCACGCATGGATGCAGAAACTTTAATTGATGAGTTCCGTGAGATGTCAACAGGTAAACTTGATCTTAATCATCCACATCATCTTGGACACCTGACCGTATTTTCAGGCATAAGAGACCTCCCAACGCGTGTCAAATGTGCGATCTTGCCTTGGCATACATT
>JAOULU010000392.1 GCA_029881855.1 Nitrosomonas sp.
GACCTTGTAGTAGCTCAGTCAAGGTGCGCTCCAATGCCACTTCAAAGCTTGGATGGGCGCCGAATGATGCAAACACACCACCCGTTTTGGGGTTCATTAGCGTCACGCACATCACTGGGTATTGGCCGCCTAGTGAAGCATCTTTTATCACCACAGGGAAACCTTTCTCTTCCAGGGCGTTAATACCCTCTAAGATGCTTGAGTACTTCTCAAGCACGTGTTGTGGTACGTCTGGCAAGACAATCTCTTCTTCAATAATTTGTTTTTTTACCGCACGTTCAAAGATTTCCGATAGACATTGCACTTGCGCCTCATGAAAGTTATTGCCCGCACTCATCCCATTACTTAAGAATAAGTTCTCAATCAAGTTAGATGGGAAATACACGGTTTCTCCATCGGACTGACGCACAAATGGAATAGCGCATATGCCACGCACAACCAAACCCGAGTTGGTATCAATCAGATTTGAGCCACACAGTTCACCGTCCGCATTGTAGATGCCCAAGCAATATTCATCCAAAATGCCTTCAGGCAACTCGTCATTTGGCCCCGGCTGAAACCATTTTTCATTTGGATAATGCACAAAGTCACTGTTGGCAATCTCTTCGCCAAAATACTGATCGTTGTAAAAGAAATTACAGTTAAGACGCTCGACAAACTCACCGAGCGCCGAGCAAAGCGCGCTCTCTTTGGTTGAACCTTTACCATTGGTAAAGCACGCAGGCGAAGCTGCATCGCGTATATGCAGTGACCACACATTTGGTACAATATTACGCCAAGAAGCAATTTCGATCTTCATGCCAAGGTCGGCCAAAATGCCAGTCATATTTACAATGGTTTGTTCAAGTGGCAAGTCTTTACCTAGGATGTAAGTGCTGGAATCACCTTCTAATTGATCCATAAGCATGACTTGCGCATCTTCATCGAGGTTTTTAACCGACTCGATTTTAAATTCAGGGCCTGTTTGCACTACTTTTTTCACTGTACAGCGGTCAATCGATCTTAAAATACCTTGGCGATCTTTATCAGAAATATTTTCTGGCAGCTCCACCTGAATTTGAAAGATTTGGTTATAACGGTTTTCAGGATCAACAATATTGTTCTGCGACAGCCTGATGTTTTCAGTTGGAATACCACGGGACAAACAGTACACCCGCACAAAATAGCCCGCACAAAGGGCCGATGAAGCCAAAAAGTAATCAAAAGGGCTTGGTGCTGAGCCATCACCTTTGTAGCGAATAGGCTGATCAGTGATAACAGTAAAATCATCAAACTTAGCTTCAAGTCTGAGATTATCGAGAAAATTAACTTTGATTTCCATTGAATAGTTTCCAGAAGGTATTGCCAAGTTAACTTCCAAACGGCACAAAAATACTGGAATTGCCGCCTCTATGCTAACGTAACATTTTTCCAAGATGCAAAATGAGTGACGCCATTGTATGCCTTGTAAGCCCTATATGTGGGCTATTCACTGTAAAATAAAACGATGAACATTATTAAGAAACCCAGTCTAGACGGCATTACACTTGAAAAGATGGTCACGCAACTGGTTGAACATATTGGTTGGGAAACTATGGGCGCAGAAGTGCCGTTGCGCTGTTTCACTCACGATCCCAGCATTAAATCCAGTCTGAAATTTTTACGAAAAACACCGTGGGCCAGAGAGAAAGTTGAACGA
>JAOULU010000393.1 GCA_029881855.1 Nitrosomonas sp.
AATATATGTATGGCAGAAATATGCCATTCTATTGTTTTTGTCGGGTGTTTTTCTGTTGGGATTGGTGTTGGTACCCGGTATAGGTATTGAAGTGAATGGGAGTCAACGCTGGATTTCACTGTATGCGGTTAATTTACAGCCATCAGAATACATGAAACTGTTTATGGTGATTTATGTTGCTGACTATGCAACGCGTAAAGCAGGTGATTTAAGTAGTTTGCGGCAAGGATTTCTTCCAATATTAATGGTTATGTTACTCGTAGGATTTTTATTACTAAAAGAACCGGATTTTGGTGCATTTGTAGTTGTGACAACGCTTGCAATGTGTATTTTATTTCTCGGCGGTTTAAGTTTAAAAATTTTTGCTGGTTTAATCATCTCAATGGCGGTTGGCGTATATTTATTAATTATTAAGACGCCTTATCGATTAAATCGAGTGACCGAATTTATGGATCCTTGGGCGGACCCGTTTGATAAAGGATACCAGTTAAGCCATGCATTAATAGCTTTTGGGCGTGGTGAATGGTTTGGTGTTGGCTTAGGCGGCAGTGTTGAAAAACTGTTCTATTTACCAGAGGCGCATACAGATTTTCTACTGGCGGTACTGGCTGAAGAACTTGGTTTTATTGGTGTAACTATAGTGATTGTACTGTTTGTGTGGCTGGTTTTCCGGGCTTTTGTTATTGGACGGCGGGCTGCAAAGTTGGAATGTCATTTTGCTGCTTTGGTGGCGCAAGGGATTGGAATTTGGATCGGTATGCAAGCAGTGATTAATATGGGTGTAAATATGGGCGTGTTACCTACTAAGGGCCTAACGCTGCCTTTAATGAGTTATGGTGGCAGTAGTATTACAGCTAATTGTATTGCGCTTGCGGTGTTGTTACGAATAGATTGGGAGAACCGTCTGCGCTTACGAGGAAATCCTATATGAAAGATACATACCTAGCCAAAATCCGAAGAAAAGTGAGGGTTGGCTAATGGCACGTACTATTTTGCTGATGGCAGGTGGAACAGGCGGGCATGTGTTTCCAGGGTTGGCTGTTGCTGATTACCTGAGGGACTTAGGGTGGCATGTTGTTTGGCTTGGTACTCAAGCAGGGATGGAAGAAAGACTTGTGCCGAAACGTGGTTATGACATTGAGCTGATTAATTTTTCAGGTTTACGTGGGAAAAGAACGATCACCTGGATTATGTTGCCGCTACGATTGTTACGTGCTTTTATACAAAGTATCCAAATCATACGCCGGGTAAAACCGGATGTGGTGTTGGGGATGGGTGGTTACCCAGCATTTCCGGGTGGCATGATGGCCTCTTTGTTAAACAAGCCATTGGTGATCCACGAGCAAAATTCAATACCAGGTCTGACTAACAAAGTATTGGCAAAAATTGCGGATAAGGTTTTCTTGGGTTTTCCTGATGCCATGCAAGGCGACAAAAGAAAAATAATTTTTTCAGGCAATCCGGTACGTAAGGAGATCGAGCAGATTGAACCCCCTAAAAAAAGATATACGGGACGTGATAAGCAGCTAAGGCTATTGGTTGTCGGCGGGAGTCTAGGCGCGCATGCGCTCAATACGGCGGTGCCAGAGGCTTTGCAGTTAATGCCTGAGAGTAGGCGCCCTTATGTTGTGCATCAAGCTGGTGAGAGGCATCTGACAGCATTAAAACAGCGGTAC
>JAOULU010000394.1 GCA_029881855.1 Nitrosomonas sp.
TTCCTGCCTCACAATGAAAGAGTCCCTTATTCACTGTTACCTGTTACCTGTTACCTGTTACCTGTTACCTGTTACCTGTTACCTGTTACCTGTTTCAGGATTTTGCTAATTAGCCGTTCTATTTCAAGCTAGCAATCCGACAATGCGTCCATGTTAGATTAAAACAAAAGTTTCAAGAAAGTAAATAGAGGTTGAAATTGTCATTAAATTTTAATGATGAAGTTTTTTCTAATATAGTGTCATAATATGGGATGGGCGATATCTATTGCCTGACTCTGTTTTTTATATCACGCTACCGGTATTTAGTAATTGTCGCATTATTCTTGGCAAACCATTTTCAGGATCTTACAAAATGTTTGGTGCCCGCTTGCCAATCGAATGGAAGCAATGAGAGGCAGCAATACCAAATTCAACAAATCAGACCACATATCTGGTTTTCTTATACAATTATTGCCTTGATAAAACCCTACTTAACGCGATGCAACGACAAAATGGCCGGTTGCTCAACATTCTTGTTCGGCACGAAACGCATATCGGGGTGACATGTGCTGATAGCGCACCCAAATTCGCCGAACCTCCACTTAGAGGGGTGAACTACCACGGGCCTTCACCAACCAAGCAGCGTGTTAAATTAGCAAAGAACTTTGTTTTTACCCGACTTAGTTGTTTACACAGCACAATCTTACCGCGGTTATCTACACCGCGAATCTGAAATACTGCTTTTGCCAAATCAATGCCATTTGTTGAAATCTTCATGTTCGACGATCTTCTCTGGTATTGTGGTTATTATGCCACTACCTTGGCACACTGATACCGTTTTAGGGTAGCAGGCATACATTTATTACCTTAATCTCATGGAACCAATTTTACGGCTACATTCTTAATTATCCAGCGTCGACTTTCAGTGTGGCATGAACAAGCCCTCTTAATATCACACTAGTATTTGACAATTTTCATATCATCAAAATATTCAAATAAAATTGAAAAAACTACGTCACGATTCGCAAAGAACAGTGGAAATTCACTTAACCCTTTGCTCTTTGTCTCCTTGGTGACACAATAAAATTATCAATAAAACAAATTATTACTGATATTAATCATTTAACTTGTTTAAAAAAACGACAGCCTGACTCCTTTATCTTTACAAATTTACCATAACTTCCTGATTACAATATATAATTTATTAAGGCATGAATATTGCTTATATGCAAAGGTGGCGAGTTATCAGCACCCAATAAAACGCAACAGATTACAACCAGACGAGTTCAGCGCCAATCTTGTCGATGGCACTTGAAAATACGTAATTTTCAGAAAACCTACATTTTTCTGGTTTTTTCTGCGACCTTCCTTAGACTTTAAGAAGCTTAGACCTAAGGATTTTCGAACAAACATCAATTCACTATCCCACAAGTTTGTTTAAACCCAAGTTATGCGTGCTTGATGTTTAATTTCCAAGCGCCAGCAACAAGCAAATAACAATATACGATGAAAAAACACTTTTCTTCAAGGTTAAACAATTCAAGGTCTTAGCCTAATATTAAATCATACATTTTGCATTACTGATGTTTGATTAAGTTTTGCAAGAGTCTCAAATTATTTTACTCAGCAACCTCTCTTTAGCAATAAATTAATGAATACCATTTAATATAGATTAGTGAGTAAATCTCAATTGCT
>JAOULU010000096.1 GCA_029881855.1 Nitrosomonas sp.
ACCACCGCATATTATTTGGATTAACTGTGTTGCTCGTTCCAACACATCACGTGTTGAGGAAAAATCTACACCACGTTCAAAACGGTGCGCTGAATCAGAGCTGAATCCAAGCGTGAACGATTTTCCGCTAATTACTTTTGGATTAAAGAATGCGCTTTCTAAGAAAATATCAACTGTATCATCGGTTACACCACTATCCATTCCCCCCATAATACCCGCCAATGCAAGGGGTCTACTACCATCCGCAATCAGAAGCATGTCTGATTCCAAGTTAATTTGGCTACCATTGAGTAATTGTATACACTCGTCTGGACGAGCATAGCGTACTTGAATAGCACCAGATAATTTTTCCAAATCAAATGCATGCATTGGCTGGCCTGTTTCCAACATAACATAGTTGGTCACATCAACAATGGCATTAATTAATCGCAAGCCACTGCGCTCCAAACGTTGCGCCATCCACAATGGCGTTTGTACGTCAAGATCAATATTTCGTATTACCCGCCCACAATAGAGTGGACAAGCATCAGATGCTGTAACCTGCACGTCCTGAACATCTTTAATTTCATTGGTGACCGATTCAATTTTTATGGGTGAAAAATCTGTTGCAGTTATTGCGGCAACTTCACGAGCCACACCTGACACACCAAGACAATCCGCACGATTAGGTGTAAGGCTTAACGTAAAGACTTGATCATCAAGCGCATAATAATCTCTAAAATCGGCACCCACTGGCGCTTCTTTTGGAAGCAACAATAGACCCTCAGCAGCGTCACTTAACCCCAACTCTTTCGCTGAACATAACATTCCAAAAGATGTTTCACCACGTAGTTTTGCTTTTTTAATAACAAAATCTGACAAGTGTGCGCCAACCAATGCACAGGGCACTTTGATCCCAACACTGACATTAGGAGCCCCACATACTATTTGCAAGGGTTGCTGGTTCTCTTCACCAACATTAACAAGGCAAACTTTTAAACGATCAGCTGAAGGGTGTTTTTCAACTGAAAGAACTTCAGCCACAACAACTTTATCAAAGTTGATTGCGGCTGGATCCACACTTTCAACCTCTAATCCAGCCATTGTTAAGGCATGTGCTAGTTCGTCACTTGTGCAAGGTGGATTAACAATGGTTCTTAACCAGTTTTCAGAAAATTTCATGTGTATCTGCTATTCGCGAACAGCTTATAATATTAGTATTAATTAAATTGCTTCAAAAAACGTAGATCATTTTCAAAAAATAACCTTAGATCGTTCACCCCGTATCTCAGCATTGCAAGTCGCTCAACTCCCATTCCAAATGCAAAACCGATATATTTTTCACTATCGATATTGACATGCTTTAAAACATTAGGGTGCACCATGCCGCACCCTAATACTTCAAGCCATCCAGTATGGCTACAAATTCGACAACCTTTCCCACTGCACTTTACACAACCAATATCCATTTCCGCAGAGGGTTCGGTAAATGGGAAGAAAGAGGGCCGAAAACGAACCAGCAAATCTTCACGTTCAAAGAAATGCGTCATGAAATCAGCTAATACACTTTTAAGGGCAGAAAAATTAGCATTCTCATCAATCCATAATCCTTCAACTTGGTGAAACATAGGTGTATGTGTGACATCTGAATCACATCGATAAACACGCCCAGGTGCGATCAATTTAATCGGTGGTTCATTATTTTGCATATAATGAATTTGTACGGGGGAAGTGTGAGTACGCAACAAATCGCCATTATCGATATAGAACGTATCGTGCATCGCACGAGCAGGATGATTTTCAGGAATATTTAATGCTGTGAAGTTATAAAAATCAGTTTCTATTTCAGGGCCGGAAGCCACTTTAAAACCTATCGAATGAAATAAGGATTCAATACGTTCCAATGTTTGTGTTACTGGATGCAACCCACCAACACCTAAACCACGGCTAGGCAATGTAACATCAAGAACATCTTCTTTTAGTTTTGCTTCTAACTCTCTCGCTTGTATGATGTCTCGACGATTCTTTAGTACTGTCTCTAACTGATTTTTTGCATGATTAATTCGACTGCCCATAGCAGGTCGCTCTTCTGCTGGTAATTTACCCAATCCTTTTAGCAAGTCCGTCAACGCACCACTTTTACCAAGATAACGTGCTTTGACTTGCTCTAACTCAACAGCATTATCAATACTATCAAATAGTTTAGTCGCCTCGCTAACAATCTCATCCAAATTTTTCATGTAAGAATAAACTCAACCCAAAGATTAACAACAATAGCCTTCACCATAATATGTCATAAGAAAAAGGGAGGTTCGAGCAACTTAGCTCAGACCTCCCTATATATTCTAATCAAAAACTATTACGCCGCTAAACTAGCTTTAGCCTGCTCAGCAATTTTTTCAAATGCAGTTTTATCAAATACGGCCAAATCAGCCAACACTTTTCTATCAATTTCGATACTTGCTTTTTTCAGTCCATTCATAAACACGCTATAAGATAGGCCACACTCGCGTGCAGCTGCATTAATACGGGCAATCCATAGTGAACGAAATTGGCGTTTACGTTGACGTCGATCTCGATACGCATATTGTCCTGCTTTCATTACAGCTTGCTTAGCAACACGATAAACATTTTTACGACGGCCTCTATAGCCTTTAGCAAGCGCTAATACTTTTTTGTGCCGTGCATGGGCGGTTACGCCACGTTTTACTCTAGGCATTATGTCCCCCCCTTATGAATATGGCAACATTGAACGAATTGAAGCCGTATCACTTGGATGTACGCTAACAATTCCTCTTAATTGGCGTTTGTTTTTGGTTGTCTTCTTAGTCAGAATATGACGTTTAAAGGCCTGCGCTCGCTTAATGGTACCATTTGCCCGCACCTTAAAGCGCTTTGCAGCACCTCTCTTCGTTTTCATCTTCGGCATATATACTCCGCTCTTAGCATGAAGCTAGGTGTTTCCATAATGGAAAACTTCAAGAAACCCAGCGATCACTTATTATTTATATAACACAACTTACAGCTTTTTAGATCACGATACCACTGTAGAATCAGACTTTACTTTCTCAGACTTCGTATCCTTTTTCTTGGAAGATAAAACCATAACCATCTGGCGGCCTTCCATTTTAGGAAATTGCTCTACAACGGCTAAGGACTCCAAATCATCACGAACGCGCTCTAGTAAACGCACACCAAACTCTTGATGCGCCATCTCACGCCCTCTAAAACGTAACGTTACTTTAACCTTATCCCCTTCATTTAAAAAGTTTGTTAGATTTCGTAATTTAATATTGTAATCACCACTATCGGTATTGGGTCTAAACTTAATTTCTTTTATCTGAACTTGTTTTTGTTTTAGCTTCGCATCATGCTTTCTCTTACTTTCTTGATAACGAAACTTACCATAATCCATTAACCGACAAACTGGAGGCACTGCTGTAGGTGCGATCTCAACCAAATCTACCCCCTCATCTTCAGCCATAGTATTCGCAACAGCAAGTGTAACAACACCTACTTGCTCACCCTCTACTCCAATCAATCGTATTTCCGGCGCATCTATCTCTTGATTGATACGCGCTGTTTTCCCCTGTGCTATGGTAAATTCTCCAAGTTTATTAAAAGTAGAAATCGTTAACTCTTTGAAAGAATATCATCTTTCAGACGGTCAATTAAGGTTTGTAGTGTCATTTTTCCCAAATCTTCACCTACTCTATTACGTACAGCAACTTGACCTGTTCGAACTTCTTCATCACCCACAATAATCTGATACGGCAACTTTTTCATACTATGCTCCCGAATTTTATAGGTTATTTTCTCATTTCTCAAGTCAAAGCTTGCCCTGATTCCACATTCTTGTAATTTAGCTGTAACTTCACGTGCATATTCGGCTTGTCCGCGTGATATATTTAAGACAATAACCTGCTCTGGTGCAAGCCATATTGGAAACGCACCTGCATAGTTCTCAATTAAAATCCCAATAAAACGTTCTAGCGAACCTAAAATCGCTCTATGCAACATAACGGGTACTTGCCGCGAATTATCTTCGGCGACATATTCTGCACCTAGACGATCTGGCATAGAAAAGTCTAATTGTAATGTACCACACTGCCATACACGCCCAATACAATCTTTTAGTGAAAATTCGATTTTGGGTCCATAAAAAGCACCCTCCTCAGGCTGCAATTCCCATGTGAGTTTCGCTTGATTCAAGGCCGCCTCTAAGGCCGCCTCTGATTTATCCCATTGCAACTCTGATCCTACACGTTTTTTCGGGCGGGTTGACAGCTTGACCAGTAAATCATTAAAGCCAAAATCTGCATAAACAATCTTTAACAAATCGATGAACTGAACGACTTCTTCTTGAATCTGCTCTTCGGTGCAAAAAATATGCGCATCATCTTGTGTAAAAGCTCTAACACGCATGATACCGTGTAGAGCACCAGATGCCTCATTGCGATGACAAGAACCAAATTCTGCTAACCGAATAGGCAAATCTCGGTAACTTTTAAGCCCTTGATTAAATATTTGCACATGTCCAGGACAGTTCATTGGCTTAATCGCAAGTATTCTTTCATCCGAATTTGTCGTAAACATATTCTCACGAAAATTTTCCCAATGCCCGGAGTTCTCCCATAGTTCTTTATCCAAAACTAGTGGTGTGCGTATTTCCTTATAACCATTATTATTTTGAACTTCGCGCATATATTGTTCAATTTGTTGCCAAAGCGCCCATCCTTTAGGGTGCCAAAACACCATACCTGGTGCTTCTTCTTGGGTATGAAATAAATCAAGCTGCTTTCCAAGTTTCCGGTGATCACGTTTTTCCGCTTCTTCCAGCCGATATAAATAATCTTTCTGATCTGCTTTATTTGTCCAAGCTGTACCATAAATACGTTGCAACATTTCATTATTAGAATCACCACGCCAATATGCACCGGCAACTTTCATCAACTTAAATATTTTTAATTTAGATGTTGTAGGTACATGTGGCCCGCGGCATAAATCAGTAAATTCCCCCTGCGAATATAGCGATAAGTCTTCCTCGCCAGGAATAGATTCTATAATTTGTGCTTTGTAATGCTCACCCTGTTGTTTAAAGAAATTTATGGCATCTGACCGCTCCCAAACATTTCTTGTGATTTTTAAGTCACGCTTACTAATTTCGAGCATTCTTTTCTCGATAGCGCTAAGATCCTCGGGTGTAAAAGGACGCTTATATGAGAAGTCATAATAAAAACCATCATCAATAACTGGACCAATAGTGACTTGTGCCTCAGGGAATAATTCTTTTACTGCATGTGCTAATAGGTGTGCACTAGAATGCCGAATGATTTCCAATCCATCATCGTCTTTCTCAGTAATAATGGCCAAGTCACTATCATTTTCGATTGGTTGGTCCACATCGACAAGCTTGCCATTGATTCTGCCAGCAATTGCAGCTCGTGCAAGACCTGGCCCAATAGAGGAAGCAACATCTAAAACAGTTACAGGTTGATCATATACTCGCTCCGAGCCATCAGGCAAACGCACAACAGTCACTAACTTTTCCTTCCAATTTAAGTAATATCAAATAAATAAGTAATTTGCAGATTATTCTACAGCCTATAATAGAAAATAACCTCCTAAAATAACATCCATTTAATGCGTAATTGTTCTATACCAGTTATTCATTTTTTGCAATCCATTTAAACATTTTGGCGCAAAACCAATTGCTACAGCATCAACTAAGCAGTACCAAGCCGCCACACCACTCGGTGGATTACCTTGCGTCCAATCAAATACTGGCTCAATAGAAGCCCATTTCCATGTTCCCGCAGCAGTCCCTACAATTTCTAGCCATGTACAAATAAAGAAAGCACCAAGGTATACCATCGGTGAACGTCCTTTAAAAAGACATATTACGAAAATAACAAATAAGAAAGCGCCAACTTGATCACCTTGTGCAGGAATACCACTAATACCCCATATTGACCAAAGGCCGCCAGTAATGATGACAAATATAGCCAATTTTCTCGCATGCATAAGGAAAAAACCAGAACGCGCCAATGCAACAGCAGTCAAATAGACCATTCCATGGCCTGGCGGAACATAATGAGGAACATTCTCAAACCGGTAGGTATATCCTTCCATATAGATAGAAGCAAAAAACTCACCAATTGTGGCAAAAGCAACCGCAATAGCAACTTGCATGCGTACTTCTTTATTTTCACCAACTAATAAACAAATTAAGAAGATCCAGGCAATTACACCCAAGAGATTCTGAATTTCGATACTTGCGCTTCCATCTATTACTAAGCTAACTCCAACACAAAAGAAGGTAAAGCCCGCAATAAAATAATCACGTTTCCTATGTGGGTAGACAACCCCAGGTTTTGGAAAATGGTCCAACATAATTCACCTCATGAAAGAAAAACCCGCCGATTGGCGGGTTTTCAATTCTTAGAGTTTATAAGCTATTACTTTTCACTCTATTAAATCTAATACATAAATCGCCGAATAAATATAATTCTTATTGTTTTTAGATTCACAATACATTGCAATAAAAAATGTCTGGTCTATAAAACAGCTTCAGGAGACATCATTGTCTCCTGAACATTAATACCTACGACTTAATACTCATCATCCCAGTCATCATCGTCATCCCAGTCATCATCGTCATCCGAATCAAACT
>JAOULU010000395.1 GCA_029881855.1 Nitrosomonas sp.
GCGGCATCATTTACCTTGGCAGCAAACACGCGACCCATATTGTATTTGGTTATCAGAGATTATGCTGCAACAGACACAAGTCAATACAGTCATTCCTTATTATGGACGCTTTATGCAAAGCTTTCCCAATATCAAACAGTTGGCCCAAGCACCCCTTGATACAGTACTGGCATTGTGGAGTGGGCTCGGTTATTACTCGCGTGCCAGAAATTTGCATAAAGCAGCTAGTATGATCATGCAAGAACATCAAGGACAGTTTCCACAGACACGTTCTTTGATCCAACAATTACCGGGTGTTGGTCGCTCAACGGCTGCGGCAATTGCGGTCTTTTCTTATGGCAAAAATGAGGCCATACTGGACGGAAATGTTAAAAGAGTTTTTACCCGCCATTTTGGCATTGCCGGCTACCCAGGTGAAAGTAAAACTCAAAATTTATTATGGCGTAAAGCAGAGGAACTATTACCCAGTAGACATCAAAAGGGTAGCATTGAAACCTACACACAAGCCTTAATGGATCTTGGAGCAAGCGTTTGCACACGTCACAAACCCATCTGCTCCACCTGCCCAATTCAAAAAAACTGCGTAGCATTCAATGACAATCGTATTAAACAATTACCCACCCCAAAAAAACGTAGTCCACTACCAAAAAAAGAAGCCATCTTTTTAATATGTTTACAGCAAGAAAAAATATTCTTGTACAAAAGACCCGCTACTGGCATTTGGGGGGGGCTTTGGAGCCTACCTGAGATAAACACTAGTGAGAATATTGAAATGTACTGCCAACAACAGCTTGGCATATGCGTTGCGCCTGTAGGTTCATTAGCCACCTTAGATCATCAATTCACACATTTTAAATTACGCATTCACCCACGATTACTACAAGTCACCTCTCAATCAGTGACAAAATCATTGCAAGGAATTTGGATAAAACCCGATGCTGCAATTAAACATGCCATTCCAACACCTGTAAGAAAACTACTAGAACAAAATTTTCTGGCTGAGATACATCATGCATAACTGGCAAGAATGGCGTAAAAAAAAGCGCGATCAACTAATTGCAAAACGTGAAGAAATCACACAGAAAACACATCAACAATGGAGTTTAGCTATTTCTATCGCCCTTAAGAAAAGTTTTCCCGATTTACAAAGAATGAAGCTTGGAATTTATTGGCCATTTAAAAATGAGTATGACCCACGACCGGCTACACTATTTTTTAGAGGACTTGGAGCAACATTGGCCCTTCCTGAAGTGGTTAATAAGCATGAACCATTATGCTTTCGTGAATGGTGGCCTGATGCACCTATGAAAAGAGGCACTTATGGCATTCCTGTCCCTGATGGCACACCGCTTGTCACCATTAATGCAGTAATCATACCGATGGTTGGATTTGATCAGAAAGGTTATCGATTAGGGTATGGTAACGGTTATTTTGACCGTACTCTGGCAAACTATCAACAACAACCTTTATCTATAGGCATCGCATTTGAGATGCAACGACTGGAAAGTGTCCACCCACAAGCTCATGATATTTCAATGCATTATGTTGTAACTGAGGCAGGTGTTTTTCAGAATGGAAACCAAGGCCTTATTCCAATCATACAAAAATAGCAAGAGACTAGTGTTCTTCACCCCAACGCGGCATTAAAGCATGCTTGACACCTAAATGGTC
>JAOULU010000396.1 GCA_029881855.1 Nitrosomonas sp.
TGTGTGATCAATTTTATTCCCATCTTGTGTCAAGCTAAATTGGCAAAACTCGTTTTGTTTTTTTAGTTTGAGGGGTTTGTTAGTGCGTAGTTTGTTTGGCAATCCATTCATAATGACCATACCCAATGGGTGATGGTAGTATTGACTACAGAACTGAAATAGCTCAAGTAATACGTAAGGTAGAGGAGGGATTTCCCGAAAAATACATACCGCAGACTTGAGTTTCTCTGGTGAAATTTGTGATTCGCTGGTTACTTCCATGATGATACCAGTCATCAGTTTTCGTCCAAATGGAACAAGTACACGTAAACCGATATCTTTCTTGCTAGCATCTGCCGCTACATAATCAAACAGCGTGTCGAGAGGAACATTGAGGGCGACACGAATAATTGGCATAGACGGGTTTGATTGTGAGATCAAGTGAAAAGTAAATGCGGGTTCGTTACTAAATAACGATTATGTAAATTTGAACGATCTATATGAATGAATTGACTTTTTTGGTTTTTGTATGTTTCTCACCATAAACTTATCAGTTTATGGTGAGAAATGAATGGGTGTAATTTTTATTCCGATATTCGATAGACAGTTACAGGGTCATCACCATGTTTCTCAAGTCTGGCCGAATGACCATCAGCACTAATAGTAAATTTATGTGCTTCGTTGCTTTCGAGGCTTGAAAGACCAACACAGCCATCAGTATTATAGGTAAATCCAGAAATATTTAATTGATTCGCACTGCTATTATAGGTGTAGTTAGCATATTCAACACCTGGTTTAGCACAGTCTGCCTGATCTTCACGTTGTGTTTCTCCAGTCGGATCAACCAGAAAGAACTTTCCATCGGGGAAGAAAACCATAGTCCTCGTATTGATGGTATCTTGGTCATATGCCCAGGCACCAATAATTCCGGAAGGGTCATTTGCAACTTTTCTAAGACGAGAGTCTACGATGACTGTTTCGGCTACAGCATCTTTTTTAGCAGACACGGTACTAGATGCTCCGCCAATATGGAAAATTTCACTAAAGAGGCCTTTCTGTTCACGCTCAAGTGGTAAAGGAACAATGTCGGAATAAATTAAAGCTAAGCCGTCAGTACGTACGCGTCTTTTAGCGGCTGGGTAAGATAACCCGTCTCTAAGATTAGTGTCTACAACGGGTTCTCCACGCATGATAAAACCTCTGCCGTCTACTTCTGTTGTTTTTGCAGTACCATACTCAGCGCCTGCCTTGTAGATTACGCGGCCACGACATACTCTATTTTCATCGCAAGAATCATCAGGGCGAGCTGAGCCATGCAGATATTCTCCGCTCCCATCCTTTGCAATACGTAGCATGCTGGCTACACTACCATTATGGGTTGCCCAAGTATAGGCATCGAATATGTTAATGCCTTGTGCAAGAAACAACTCGTTAGCTTGTTTGGGTGTTTTGACTTCACCTCCAATACCATTTTCATCAAGAATAGCCTGTAAATTAGCTGAATCAGCGAAGCTATCTGGATTGCCCTGTAGATCAATAGACCCACTTAATGCAGCAGCAACATCATCAGAAATGCTTATGCCGTTGGAGGTATCACTATCTGCATCCAGTGATTGTAGTAAAGTAATGAGGTTGGTTAATTTGTTTTCATTTTCTTCGGCTAAAGTGACGGGTGTAATAATGTCAACCG
>JAOULU010000097.1 GCA_029881855.1 Nitrosomonas sp.
AATATCGGGGTCCGCACGCAAAAAAGCTTTCATGACGACAGGGAAGGTCAAACCTGCCTTCACATTCATCTGTACCTGACGCAACCCCTTTTGGGTAATTTCAACCGGGTCTTCTGCTGTCCATATTTTGGTTTCATCACGATTAAGATGCTTTAATATGGAATGCAGTGTCGTTGTTTTACCGGAACCTGTAGGGCCACAAACAAAGAATAACCCATAAGGTTTACTAATTATATTCTTTAACTCCTCAAGATTTTGCGAGGTGAAGCCCATATTATCCAATGGTATAGGGTCACCAGCAGCCAAAATACGCATCACGACATCTTCAACACCACCAGCAGAGGGAATAGTCGCGACACGCAGCTCGATATCTAATGGCCCATATTTTTTGAATTTAATCTTGCCATCCTGCGGCCGTCGCTTTTCCGAAATATCCAGATCACACATAATTTTGATACGTGTCACCAATGGGTTGCGATAATTGGCAGGAATTTCGATGTAAGACATTAAAGAACCATCTTTGCGAAAACGAATTTTTGTTTTCTCCTTACCTACATAAGGCTCGATGTGGATATCCGACACGCCCATTTTATAGGCATCAATAATAATTTTATTCACGAGTTTTACCAACTCGTTATCCGCAGCCGCAGATGTTTCATCCATCTCACTAACATCTTCAATCTCATCGTCAAGACCTGTGAGCATGTCATTAATGTCACCTGAATCCATATCATCCAGACTGCCCCCATAAAACAAATCAACAGTCTCTTTGAATTCACGCCTTGTTGTGACGGTATAGATAACCTTATATTTGGGGAAAATATTATTAACAATACGTTGCGATTTTATTCTTTCCGGATCAAGCGTTAATACCACCAACCCATCCTTGGTATCATCAATCGGCAACCAAGCGTTACTCTCTACATAATGTCTCTTCAAGTTTTTAAGCAAATCCGCAGGTTTGATTCGATCCGCCTTAAAAGGCTCATACTTAACTTGAAAAAAAGCAGCGAGCGCTTTGCCAATTGAAGGCACACTTATCTGAAACTCATCATGCAGCACATCTTCCAGATCACTCCCTTTTTTGCGTGCTGAACGTGTTGCTGAATCAAAATCTGAGTCAGATATCACCCCATCAAAAATCAAATGATCATATTTTGATTTTATTAATTGCGCAGGGTTTTTACGCTGTTTTAACGCAACCGCCAATGTCTGACAGATCTCAACAACACCCTCCTGAATAATTGTAGAAAAAGGCTCGTTACTTTTATTATTGATAAGCTGAACCACCCCCATTAAATCAGCGGAATCAGCGTTTACGATGGGCGCCACTAACATTTGCTTGGTACGATATCCGGTACGCTTATCCATATCCAGCGAGAATACAAGTTGTGGATTTAATTTCTGTAATTCTTTTTTATTGTAGACATCCGCCAAATTAACAACATCTTTTTTCAAACAAACATACCCAGTAATATCATTTTTTGAAATAGGTAACCGTAAGTCTTGAAAAGAATCCAACCCCGTTTTAACTCTAGAAATCAGGGATGTCCTATCTTCACTTAGTGTATAGATAGTCAATTGTTCTGCATTAAAAATAGCGCACAAGTCTTTACTGACATCCGGCATAATTTCATCAATGTTATCGGCTGCATTTATTTTATCGACAGTTGCTTGTAGATTTCTGGATAAATCCTGTTTACCACTATCGTCAGCACTATTTTGTTGTGTTGGTTTTACAGTTGTTGTACTCATTACATCACCTCTCCAAGACTTTCTAGAATTCAAACAATTGATCTTTGTTCAGCATATGCGGGTTAAACCCTTCAGCAAGTTCTAATATCTCGCGCATCGTCAATTCATCTTCACCCTGTTTCAAATGTGTAATATAAATTTCGGCATCTTGTTCGAGTTTCTCCAGTTCTTCTTTTAACAAACTGGGACAAAGATGCTTAGACCTAATAGCAATCTCCCTTTTTTCTTCGCAAAAAGCTGACTCAATAATCAAATATTTCAAATTCTCGATCTTATTGACAACTTCCCATAGTGCATCATTAGTCGTAGTATCCCCAGTAAATACTAGGCTCGCCTGTCCTGAATCCAATTGATAACCAACCGCCGGCACAACATGATTTGCGGGTAATGGGGTAATTTTCCGCCCATCTATATTAATAACTTTGCCCAAGGTAATTGCTTCATAGCGCATATAGGGTGTTTGGACATTAGGGATGTTTGTGAAATCAGGCCAAACATGCCAATTAAACAAATGCTTACGCAGTGTATTCAATGTAGGCTGGACAGCATATATGTTAATTGGCTTGTTACGAATAAAACCAACGGTATCAACCAAAAAAGGGATAAAGGCCACATGGTCCAGATGCGCATGCGTAACAAAGATATGGTCGATTTTAAGTAATTCTTCCATACTCAAATTACCCACACCAGTTCCAGCGTCGATCAAAATATCGTTATCAAGTAACATAGCCGTGGTATGAGAACCACCGCCAATCCCACCGCTACACCCTAAAATTCTTAGTCTCACAATAATTTTTCTCCAGAAAAATACTACTTAACTAATAAAACAGGTATGGGCGAGAGTTGCATTACTTTATTTGCAACTGATCCCAGCAATAAACTTTTTACCGTACCTTGCCCCCTCGAACCTAATACAATCAGATCAAATTGTTTTTCTGTCGCAAATTGCACAATCATTGCTGCTGGATCGCCAAGCGTAATATGAAACTGGTAAGCAATCTCGGCTTTATCTAGTAAAGCACGCGCATTTTGCAAACATTTCAATCCTTCCTCTTGGTGATATTGTTTGATATCAGCCTGATTGATAAATAAGGAAACATTGCCATCTAACGGTGACTGAATGTTTAGCAAATGAATCTCGGGTCTTTCCTTATACCAATTAAGTTGCTGTATAAAATTAACTACTGACTGATTTGAATTATCAGAACCATCAACTGGTAGCAATATTTTTTGCATGCTAAATCCCTTAGATACCTTGTCTCAATATCCACAAAAACTACTGTGATTGCTTTTTTTCATCCACCAAATCAATAACCGGCATAAGCTTTGCTTGCGCCCTAGCTGCCAAACCTTTACCGACCGTTACAACTAAAAGTGCTGCCAAAACTGGCGCAACCCAGTGCAAGTAATCCGCATGCGTATTTACCCATTCTTTAGTAACAGCATCAGTAATCGCCATATCACCTGCGATCCAGCCTAGTAGCCCTGCACCAATCACAATCGTAAGTGGATAACGATCCATTAATTTCATGACAAATTTACTTCCCCAAACAATAATGGGCACACTAATTACTAAACCAAAAACAACCAAACCGATACTGTCCTTGGCCGCACCAGCAATAGCGATCACATTATCCAAACTCATTACAGCGTCCGCAATAATAATTGTTTTGATCGCACCTAATAAACCTGTACTCGCACTAATTTCATGCGTTTCTGCCGGCTCTGGCTGAAGCAACTTAACACCTATCCAAAGCAATAATACTGCGCCGACAATTTTCAAATAAGGCACCGCTAACAAACTCAGTGCAAAAAATATCAATACCACACGCATAGCAATAGCACCGAACACACCCCAGAAAATCACAATATTTCTTTGTTTCTCTGGTAGTCTACGGCATGCTAGCGCAATGACAACCGCATTATCCCCACCCAACACAATATCAATTGCAATAATCTGTAAGACGGCAATCCAAAATTGCGGATCTTCGAAACTCATGTATATTTTCCTATTAGTACATCAAACAAACAGTAGAAAACATACGTTATTCCCAATCTGTTTTATATTTTTATGCCACGCCAATAAACTGCAAAATTTCATTTCTTTGTTGCAGAGTATCATTATAACCCAATTTAATCAATGCTTTACAAAACCTTTCCTCAAATAATATATAGCTTAATAATGTTGAACCATTTGGACCCATCGCACCAATACCATGGCATAGTAAACGCATAGTAAGTGGCAACGTATCTGCATACTGCAATGCAATATCGTTAATCTCTTCGCTCGGCGAGATCATCATTGATTCTATCGGGCGAAGTGAAATATTATTTTCTTTAAGCGTCCCTGGCGGTATCATCTTTAGCGTCCCATTGATTCGCTGCAAACGCTCTAGATCAACATCCAAACTATCCACAAAAATGCTATTCATAGCATGGCCAGCAATCTGCGCAAATGGCGGATAACTTGACACGCTAACACGCTTCGGTACAACACTAGCTTGCGTATGCACACCGATAACCAGTATTTTTTCTGCCCCCAGGTGAAGCGCAGGACTGATTGGTGCCATTTGTCGCATTGATCCATCCCCAAAATACTCACGATTTAACTTTACTGCCGGAAAAACAAATGGGATTGAAGATGAGGCCATCAGGTGCTTAACACCAATGCGCGCAGCCACGCCAACCCGTTGCGCTCTTTTCCAAGGCCTAACACTTTTTGCGGCCTGATAAAATGTTACCGATTGTCCCGATGTGTAGCCCCAAGCAGTAAGCCCCAATGCATGCAATGCGCCAGACTGTACACAGCGATGAATAGCGCGAAATGGAAAACGATGCCTCAACAACGCTTCTAAGGGTCTATTATCTAATAACGAAACCGCTTTATTTCGACCATATTTATCCGACATTAACGAACCCAAGCAACGCAAGCTATTACTCAATACCCCCATAAAATCAGACCGATAAACATGGTTAACATGGAACCCACCCCAAACCGCTTCTAGTTCCCGCACACCCCCATAAAAATTATTTGCTGAAACAGCCAAACTAGTCGCATTAATCGCACCAGCAGATGTCCCACAAATAACTGGGAACGGATTACGTGTACTATCTGGTAGCATGCCAGCTATTGCCCGTAACACGCCCACCTGATAGGCTGCACGCGCACCACCACCAGTCAGAACTAATCCAACCTTAGGAATATTGCAAGTTTTTCCTTGTCCATCCACATTCATGTACTGGTAACAAATTGCTCTTTTACTTTCTCTAATGCATCACGCAATGTTTCTTCAGGCAGATTGTTTATTGTTTTTGAGAGCATTTCTGCTGCCTTACACGCATCATCTGGCAACACGCTACAGTCCAAATTAGCAATAAAAACTGCTGCTGCTCCCGTTGCACCCAATAAGCCCTGGCGCTCGTTCATAAGTATTTCTATCTCAGCACGCAACATTGACACTTCCTGTTCTTTCAATAAAGTATGAGACATGATTTAATCCTTATTAGTATATGTATGTTCACTATCTGTATTGCAATATAACAGAACTATAATTCATGCAAATTGTAAACTCAGTGCTGTTTATCACCTTTTTTCACAACTCTTATACTAATATTCACTACCATGAAAAATAACTTTCGCACCGAACTGTTTCCAGAGATCGAACCATACAACCATGGATTCTTAACTTTAGATGAACGCCATTCAATGTATTGGGAACAATCAGGCAACTCCGAGGGCATTCCCGTAGTTTTTTTGCATGGTGGGCCTGGCGCTGGTTCCACACCTAAACACCGATGTTTCTTTGACCCGGCTCACTATAGAATTATTGTTTTTGACCAACGTGGTGCTGGGCGCTCAACACCTTTAGGTGAAATTCGTGATAACACAACACCTCATCTTATCAATGATCTTGAATTACTTAGGGAACACTTAAAGATTGATAAATGGCTAATCTTTGGTGGTTCCTGGGGCAGCACATTAGCACTTGCGTATGGGGAAACACACCCAACACGCTGCCTGGGATTCATTTTGCGCGGAATTTTTCTTTGCCGTAAACCTGAAATTGACTGGTTCCTCTATGGATTGCGTCAATTTTTTCCAGAAGCCTGGCAAGCATTTGTTGCGCTTCTGTCTGAAGAAGAACGTAAAGACATTTTGGCATCCTACTATCAACGTCTAATGAATCCGGACCCAGCCATTCATATGCCAGCAGCCCGGGCCTGGGGAGCCTATGAAGGATCCTGCTCAACCCTGTTACCTAGCCCAGAAACTGTCAGTTACTTTTCTGGCGACACAGTCGCGCTAGGTCTTGCTCGTATGGAAGCACATTATTTTAGTCACAATATTTTCTTACCAGAAAATTCACTGTTAGATAATGTACATAAACTGCATGACATTCCTGCCACCATTGTACAAGGCCGTTATGATGCCGTATGCCCGATGATTAGCGCAGATGACTTACACCATGCCTGGCCACAAGCCGAATATATTATTATTGATGATGCAGGTCATTCTGTTTGGGAGCATGGCATACAAAAAACACTGATTAGAACCACCGAAAAATTCAAAGACATCATTGCATAAACAAAGCACTTGCAACTTCCTAGAATAGCACTGTAGTTAATCTATGCGAACCTTTCTAAATCTACGCAATCGTTAGCTTTGAAATAGCCAACAAATCTGCAGCTTGTTGGCTATTTGTTGCGTCATCAAACGGCAACACACCCAGCAACGGACAATTAATGCGTTGCGTAAGTGCAACAATATTTTCTTCCATAGCCAGCATCTGTGGATCAATGCAATTTGCTACCCACCCAACAAACGGTAATTTAGCGGCTTTTATAGCTTCTACTGTCAACAATGCATGATTC
>JAOULU010000098.1 GCA_029881855.1 Nitrosomonas sp.
CGTACCATGCCGCTCTGCATTACCAGTGATTTCCAACGGTTTAACACGAACACCCATACGAAATTCCATCTGATGGATTTTTCCCTCGCGGCGTATGGTTAAGTGTAACCATTCTGATAATGCATTAACAACAGACACGCCAACACCATGCAAACCACCAGAAACTTTATAGGAGTTATCATCAAACTTTCCACCAGCATGCAATTCTGTCATAACAATTTCTGCAGCAGAGCGTTTTTCTTCATCATCATGCTTAATCCCAGTTGGGATACCACGACCATTATCATGCACACTTACTGAATTATCTGGATGTAGAATGACGGTTATTTCATCACAGTGACCAGCTAACGCTTCATCAATTGCATTATCAACAACCTCAAAAACCATGTGGTGCAGGCCTGTACCATCACTAGTATCTCCAATATACATACCAGGACGCTTACGTACAGCATCTAAACCTTTTAGAATTTTTATACTTTCTGAACCGTAATCATCTTGATTATTAGTTGGTGTGTTGATTTTTTTATCATCCATAAAGACAGGGTTACTTTTTTTTAATTTATATTAATTTAACGATTTAAGATTTTAAAAACGTTAAATTCTCATTGGCATAACGATATATTTGTAATTTTCATTATCTGGGATTGTGATGAGCACACTACTGTTAGCATTCTCCAATGCACATTGAATGGTGTCAGTCGTAACATTGTTTAATAGTTCTAATAAGTAAGTGATATTCAAGCTTATATCAATTTCATCATCGTTATATTTTATTTCTAAATCATCTTGGGCTTCTTCTTGCTCATTGTTTTTACAGATAATACTTAAATTTCCATTGGTGATAACAAGTCGGACTCCGCGAAATTGTTCACTTTGATTAGAAAGAATAGAAACACGTTGTAGTGCATGTAAAAAATCTAGGCGATCTAAAGTAAATTGTTTAGTATTTTTAGCAGGAATCACACGATTGTAATCTGGAAATTTTCCATCAATAATTTTTGATGTTAAGACAACATTGGAAAAGGAAAAACGGGCTTTATTTTTGAACAGTTCAATTTCAATCGGTTCTTCATTGTCGTTGAGTAATTTTGTCAATTCAAAAACTGCTTTTCGCGGAAGTATGATTTCTTGCTTTGTTTTTTCCTCTTCTAATGTGATTGACGCAAACGCAAGTCGATGACCATCTGTAGCAACACCTTTTAAAAAAGTGTCTTCAATTAATAACAAAAGACCATTGAGATAATACCGAATATCTTGTTGTGCAATAGAAAACTGAACCAATTGCAGCAGGTTTTTTAGTGCTTTTTGTTGTAATGTTATTTTTGTTGTAGGTTCTATATCTTCAGTAACCTCTGGAAAATCTTCAGCAGGAAGCGTTTGCAAATTGAAGACACTTTTTTCTGACTTAATTTGTAAATGATGGTCTTTTTTTAGCAGTGTAATTTCTGCACTTGCTGACAGGGAACGCAATATATCTTGTAGCTTTTTTGCTGAAACAGTAAAAGAGAAGGTTTTTTTATCTGAAGAACCGTTACTTATACAAGTTTTTATTTGTATTTCGAGATCTGTTGTTAGAAACGTTAAGTTTTTATTGTCTTTTTTAATCAATACATTAGACAATATTGGTAATGTTTGCCGGCGTTCTACAATACCTGTAACAGTTTGTAGTGGTGTTAATAATGTATCTTTATGAGTTTTAATTAAAGTCATTTATTTAAAAACTAATAATAGTAATAAGTAATTAAAAGTTTCTGTATATTTTTTAAGATGTTAATAATATCAAAAGATTAGCATTAATATTGTATTTGTATAGAACAGGTATTTAAGTTGGATAGTTTGTGGATAAAAAAATTAATGTGTTAAATTGCACTGTTTTCCCCAGGTTATTAGACAATTACTAACCGCGTAAAATGTGAATTAGGGCATTATAATCTCTATTGACAATGGGGTCAGAAGCGCGTAATTCTTTTATTTTTCGGTAACCATGCAACACTGTTGTATGGTCTCTTCCTCCAAAAGCTTCTCCTATATCCGGTAAACTTAATGGCGTTAACTCTTTGGCAATTGCCATTGCCATTTGTCGCGGTCTAGCAATGACACGGGTACGCTTTTTAGAATACATTTCAGATACTTTTATTTTATAGTATTCAGCCACAGTTTTCTGAATATTATCAATTGATATTTGACGGTTTTGGACAGCCAACAAGTCTTTTAATGCTTCTTTCGTCAAATCAAGTGTAATTTCTTGTCCTATAAAACGTGAGAAAGCTAAAACTCTCTTTAATGCGCCTTCTAATTCTCGTACGTTTGAGCGAATATGTTTGGCAATGAAAAAAGCAACATTTTCATCAAAATTAATTTTTTCTTGTTCTGCTTTTTTTAAAATAATAGCAACACGCATTTCAAGTTCAGGCGGTTCTACCGCAACGGTTAATCCCCAGCCAAAACGGGAGACTAAGCGTTCTTCTAAACCCGAGATTTCTTTTGGATAAGAATCACAGGTAATGATAACTTGTTTGTGTGTTTCTATGAGTGCATTAAAAGCATAAAAAAATTCTTCTTGCGTTCGATTTTTCCCACCGAAAAATTGTACATCATCTACTAACAGAAGATCCAGGTTATGGTAATAAAGTTTAAATTTATCAAAAGCTTTATGTTGATAGGCGCTGACAACATCAGATACATATTTTTCAGCGTGAACATAGCGAATTTTGGCTTGTTTGTTATTGTCATAAACATAATTGCCAATAGCTTGAATCAAATGTGTTTTACCTAAACCAACACCCCCATAGATAAAAAGTGGATTGTAAGCAATACCTGGAGATTCAGCGACTTGAATAGCACCAGCGCGAGCAAGTTGGTTGGCTTTACCTGTTACAAAGTTATCAAAAGTAAAATTTGGGTTTAGTTGACTTGTATTTTTTCTTTTAGGGGCTTCTTGAGTAATGCGGGCTGGTTTTGTTGTCGTTGTAGTATTGCTATCATTTTTTTCAACAGTATTTTGAGTGTGTTCTTCTTTGGTCAATATTAGGCGAAAAAGCACTTTTTTGGAAAAGTGTTTTTGCGCCATTAATTCAATATGAGAAATAAAATTATCTTGTACCCACTGTAAAACAAACCGATTGGGTGCAATTAACGTTATTTCAGAATTTTCTTTTTCTGAAGGATCAATTTTTAATGGCTTAATCCACGTGTTAAATTGCTGGGCATTTAACTCATTTCTAAAATGTTCGAGACATGATAGCCAGAAAGTATTTGATGCCTGCATAATTTTTTGTTTTTATCAGTTTAGTTAAAGTGTCAGATTATGGTTGTTATGTTTTTTATATTTCTATGTTGTCAATAAGTCGTGTTTTTCCAAGCCAAGCAGCAGCAAGTACAATTAAATTTTTATCTTTTATATTTGCTGTGCGAAGCGTATTTCTGTTTTGGATCGTAAGATAATCAATTTTCCAGCCACGTTGACTCAAGTTGTTTATGGCTGCTTCTTGTAATGTATCAAAGCTTTTGTTGCCTGCATTAATTTCTTGTTTAATTTTTTGAAGTGAATGATAAAGATTGCAAGCTTCATTACGTTGGTTTTCAGTTAAATAACCATTACGTGAGCTTAGCGCAAGTCCATCTGATGCGCGAATAATCTCACAGCCCTCAATTTTTATAGGTATGTTCAATTGTCGCACCATTTCTTTCACGATGTGCAGTTGTTGAAAATCTTTTTTACCAAATATTGCAATCTGTGGTTGAATAATATTGAATAATTTCAATACGATTGTTGTAACACCACAAAAAAAACCAGGTCTAAATTTTCCTTCCAATGTATCCGCGATAGAGGGTAATGTTAGCAAGAATTCTTGTTGGTCTGGATAAAGAATTTCTTCATTAGGTGCAAATACATGGTTAACGCCCAGTTTGTTTAGTGCATCACAATCACCATCAAAAGTACGCGGATATTGATCAAAATCTTCATTGGGCAAGAATTGAAGCCGGTTAACGAAAATACTGACAACAACATATTCAGCGTGTTGTTTTGCTTGTTTAATCAGCGCTAGATGACCTTCATGCAAATTACCCATAGTTGGGACAAATGCAACATTATTTTTGTTTTTAAGGTCATCACGTAGCGAAAAAATATCGTTAGAAATTTTCAAACCATTACCAACAATTAAAATTCATGTTCTTTACTAGGAAATTTCCCTGTTTTGACAGCTTGAACATAGTTTGCAACAGCATTTTGGATGCTGCTTGCGCCCACCATAAAATTTTTAACAAAAGTTGATTGTTTACCTTGGTAAATACCCAGCATGTCATGTAGTACAAGCACCTGAGCAGAACAGTCTGCACCCGCGCCTATTCCAATGGATGGAATAGAAATAGTTTGTGTAATTTTTTTGGCAAGTTTGGCGGGAATCATTTCCATTAATAACATGTTTGCACCGGATTTTTCCAGTATTTTTGCATCTTGTTGTAATTGTCTGGCTGTGTTTTTGTCAGAACCTTGTACTTTGTAACCGCCTAGTTGGTGAATTGATTGAGGTGTTAAGCCAATATGCGCACAAACAGGGATGCCTCGTTGTGTGAGGAAGTTAATGGTTTCTGCCATAACATGCCCGCCTTCAATTTTGACCATATGTGCGCCGGCAGCAATAAGTTTCGATGCATTTTCAAAGGCCTGTTCAGGCGATGCTTGATATGTTCCAAAAGGCATATCAGCCATAATAAATGCTTTATTGGACCCACGCGCTACACAGCGTGTGTGATAAATCATATCATTGAGAGTTACTGATAATGTAGTGCTTTCACCATGTAAAACATTGCCCATTGAATCACCAATCAGTAAAACCTCAACACCTGAATTTTCCAATATTGAGGCGAAAATAGCGTCATAACAAGTAAGAACAGTGAATTTTTCACTATTTTCATACATTTTAAATAATGTGTTTTGTGTGATTCTCATTATGAAAGTTAGTTATTTAAAAAGAAATTTTATGATGTTTTAATTCTTTCAAGTTGTTGTTCGGAACAGGCGGTCAAAAGTTTATTAATGTCATCATATCCTGGAATATAACAGTCAGGTGCAATTTCTAGGAGCGGTTGTAAAACAAAGGCACGTTGAGTCATTCGTGGATGCGGTATGGTTAATTCCTCATCACAGTATTGTTGATTTTCATATAATAAAATATCTAGATCAAGTGTACGTGGTGCATTTAAAGATTTACGTATTCGCCCATGTTGGTGTTCTATATCAAGTAAAGCCGTTAGCAGGTCATGTGGTTGTAAGCTGGTTTCTATTTGGGCAACAGCATTGATAAAGTCTGGTTGATCAATTTTACCAATAGGGCTGCTCTTATAAAGAGAAGAGCATTTTACTAAATGCGTGCCCGGAAGTTTCGCTAGTGCATTAAAGGCTTGTTGTATCTGAGAAACTGGGTTTTTCAAATTGCTACCTAGTGCAATAAAGACCGGTTTAAAATACTTTTTATTCAATGGGGTTTGTTTATAATGGTTTCACAGAAAACTTATCTGATGTAATTTTACGATTACGGTTTCTGCGGTGTTTTTTCGATGCAGAAGGTTTAATTAACATCTGCTCACGTTTATCTTGATCAGCAGCCTGGAATGTTTTCCACCATTGCCCTAATTCTGGGTCGAGTTCGCCACTTTCGCAGCGTAAAAGCATAAAATCGTAAGCAGCGCGAAAACGTGGGTGCGAAAGTAAACGAACAGGTTTTCTTCCAGCCCGAGCTTCAAAACGTGGCTGCATAGCCCAAATCTCTTGTATTATTGTGCCAAAACGACGTGGAATTGCGAGTTGTTTGTGTTGTATGGAAAGCGTTTCATCCATTGCTTTATAGAGTGCGGGCAATGGTTTTTCACCGTTGGTCTTGTGTGTGTTCCAGGTAGATAATACCTCATGCCACAATAGCGCAGCAAACAAGAACCCGGGCGAGACATGCTTATTTTGACGTATTCTCTCATCGGTGCTTTTTAATGCCAGTGTGACGAAACGTTCCCCCATGGGCTGTTCTAAAATGACGTCTAGCATGGGTAATAAGCCATGGTGTAGGCCTCGAGATCGTAAATCTACGACACAAGATAATGCTTGGCCTGAGAGCAGTAATTTTAGCATTTCATCAAACAGACGAGATGGCGGCACATTTTGTAATAATGGCGCTAAGTCACCAATAGGTTTAGCCGTTTCCAAATCTATTTGCATTTCGAGCTTTGCTGCTAAGCGCACCGCTCGCAACATACGAACAGGGTCTTCTCTATAGCGCTGATCAGGCTGGCCGATTATACGTAACTTTCTGGCTTTAAGGTCTTTATAACCGTTTAAGTAATCTCTTATTTCCTCACTAGCAGGGTCATAGAAAAGCGCGTTGATCGTGAAGTCTCGACGAATAGCATCTTCTTCTTGGCTGCCAAATACATTGTCTCGTAATAGACGACCATGTTGATCAGTATGTTTGTCAGCAGGTTTTTCATCACTATGCGTGATTAAAGGGCCGCGAAAAGTTGAAACTTCTACTGTTTCCGAGCCACACATGACATGAACCAGTTTAAAACGGCGGCCAATAATACGCGAACGCCGAAAAATGGCACGAACCTGTTC
>JAOULU010000397.1 GCA_029881855.1 Nitrosomonas sp.
GCAAAGGATGCATGGGGCAAGGGGTTTGCTACCGAGGCGGCAAAGGTGGCAATGGCCTTTGGTTTTAATCAACTTGCCTTAAACGAAATTGTCTCGTTTACCGCCACCACCAATCAACGTTCAATGGCCGTGATGGAACGCATCGGCATGCAGAACACGCAACAGAATTTTAACCACCCCGCAGTTTCGCCAGATAGCCCGCTCTATGAACATGTGTTATATAAAGTAACGCGTCAGCAATGGGAGGCAAGGCAATGAGTGGTTGTTGTGAGGGGGAATGCGCACTAAATGCCAGGCATGCGCAGCAGCGTCAGACCTTAATCTGGGTGCTGCTGATAAATGCCATCATGTTTGTGGTCATTGTTGTTGCGGCAATTTTAAGTGATTCCTCAGCACTGTTATCCGATAGCTTTGATAACCTGGGCGATGCCATTACCTACATGCTCAGCCTGTATGCCGTGTCTCGTGGGCCAGAGTTAAAAGCCAAAGTCGCCCTGTTCAAGGGTGTGCTGATCTTTCTCGGCGCATCGGTTGTCATCGGCCAGATCATCTACAAGCTGTTTAATCCCGTCGTCCCGATCTTTGAATTAATGGGCATCTTTAGTGTGCTGAGTCTGCTGGCAAATGGCACCTGTCTGGCCCTGTTATGGCGGCACCGAAAAGAAGACGTCAACATGAGCTCAGTGTGGGAATGTTCTCGGAATGATATCGCCAGTAATCTCTCAGTATTCATCGCCGCAGGCCTGGTCTGGTTTTTCAACTCCGGCTGGCCGGATATCCTGATCGCGGCAGCACTGGCGACACTGTTGTTGCGCTCATCATACAGAGTAATTTACTCGGCCATGCAGGAGTTAAGAAAGGGATGAATCAACTATGGGCTATGTAGAGAAATAAGATGGCAGCAAGTGCATGATTCTGTGTAGGAGTCGCAATATTTTTTATCTAACGCAAGATAGGTAAGAAAAGCCTTAATTTCTGCCTCCCCCATCTCACCGGGGTGTCGCTTGTTATAAAAGAGAATAAAGCGCTTAATCCATTGAATATACGCATCTTCTGTGCGTAAACTGTAATGACGGACACGGATGTACATCACCAACGTCAAGAGGTTCATGGCGGGGTAGAGGATGCAGATTTCCTTACTCGATTTGTCTGGCGAGCGCCTGGTCGCCCTCTGGATCATTCTGGTTTTGGGGTGGTTTGGTCATATTGGGTCCTTTCGTGTTGGTTTAGGACCAGCCTCTCATGGAATGGAAAACCTGCAAGTGCCTAAAATCGGGCTATTTGAGGGTAGGGCGGTGTCGAGAACCCTCTATTAACGGAAGTGGGGGGTAGCTAAGTGGTTGAAGAATAGAGTAATTGGGGTGGTGTTATGTCCGAAAAAACCCATAACAAGGAAATATTTCCGCCTTTGCTATTTCCAATAACAGGTTATAGTCATACTATGTGTTATCAAAACAACAAGTTAGGCTACTTCTGGTCAAGTGTTGACCAGGGTGATAACAGGAAAAAATTCAATTAAACGGATGTTAGATTGCATAATTTAAAATCATGCTAAACAAAAATATCAAATTATTATTCATTGTCTTGCTTCAATTTGTAGTTTCATGCTCTTTTGCTAGCGAGCCAGTGAAAGTCAAAAGTCTCGGGCAATTAGAAAAA
>JAOULU010000099.1 GCA_029881855.1 Nitrosomonas sp.
TGCTTCGGATCCATATAAACCAAAAATATTAGGAATATTTTTACCCATAGAAAAATCGTCCATTTCATTATTCAGCAACACGCCTGTATTTCCCACGACAAAACCAGACCCAAAGAATGTATTAATACTCATGGTTGCCGCCACCCTGTTTCCAGCCTTATCAATAATTGAAAAATGTGTTGTTTCAGTACCTTCATTTGATCGTTCTGATGATACGTGGGTATTTAAACTTGACCCCGCTTTATCCCTGTCAATTAATGCGGCACGTTGACGCGCATAACGCTTACTTATTAATTTTTTGTCAGGTACAGAAACAAAATCACTATCACCCAGCAACTCAACACGGTCTTTATAAGCAAGACGTAACGCTTCGCTAATTAAATGGGCTTTATCCCACGTATTTATTTCTGTCACTGAAAAATTCTCAAGAATATTTAATCCTTGCGCCAATGTAAGTCCACCCGCAGAGGGGAGCGAAGCTGACGTTACCCGTGCCCCACGATAAGAAAACTTAATGGGCTCGCGCTCAACTATACGATAGTGCAATAGGTCTTCGTAGCGCCAAACACCTCCAGCCTGTCTTACCGAACGAATCATATCTTGGGCAAAAATGCCTTTATAAAATCCATCCGCACCCTGTTTTGCCAAGATAGATAATGTGGTTGCAAGTTGTGGCTGAAGTAATAACGAGCCAGCAACAGGCACTTCTCCGTTATTTAGGAAAATTTGTGCTGCCGCCTGATTTTGTAGTAATTTGTTTTTGTGTTGTTTAATGGTTCTAGCAAAGCGGTTATCCAGCTTAAACCCAGTACGCGCTAAAGTAATAGCAGGCGCTAGATTCTCTGCCAAAGAAAGCTGCCCATATTCCTTTGTGATATGGGCTAATGCTGCTGGCGTACCAGGAATGGCTGCCGCAGCTGGGCCCATCAATGATGCACCTTTGATCGGTTGAAGGGCCTCATCCAAGTACATAGTACTTGAGGCCTTACCAGGTGCCGTTTCACGTCCATCTATCATGATATCCCGACGATCTTCAGCGCGATGCAATAACCAAAAACCACCGCCACCCAAACCTGATGCGTAGGGTTCAACCACAGCTAAAACAGCACTAACAGCAACCGCTGCATCAAATGCATTACCGCCTTGAGCTAAAATTTCTTCACCGGCCTGTGAAGCCAACGGATGCGCTGAAACAACTGCTGCAGAATATGTTTCGACAGGATCTGCCAGGATCTGCATTGATGGCATCAACAAAACACAACACAGCCACAATCCAATAAAAAATTTCTTTTGGTTAATATCGATTAATACGCGGCTCTGTAATTGATGACCAGAATCAAACCTGCACATCTTATAGATCATGATAACCCTACCATTATTCTGCGACTTACACCTCGCACTGAAAGATTTTTTACTACTCAATCGACCCAATATTACTCAGGTTTGCCGAACGCATCTCTTGTTTAGTTACAACGACTTCAATCTACAAAGTACTTGGTTTTTAAATGCAGGCTCACCCACGAGGAAATCAATTCATGTCAAAAATAGAACAAATGGTGCAGACTATTTCTTTTTAATTCCTGAAAGCCTCTACCTATAATGATTACAAACGAAGGATTGTTGACCTGGCTAAATATAAAAACCAAATACATGATTCTATATTGATACATAGGTTCTACTATGGCAAGATGTGATTTTAAAAATGGATATACTCTAAAGAAAAATATATTCCATATTTTCTAACCCTAATTTTAAAACGAGAACAACTCTTTTGAGCGAAAATTTAGATCAAATTACCAGTTATTTTGAAACTGTACCACTTTGGCCATTTCTTTTATTTGGTGTATTAGGTATTGTTGCAATTTTTGTTGAAATATTAAACCGTAAACGTCGTGCTTATGCCATCGAGAATTTTCGGCATACAATTGAAACAGAGCTTGCAAGCATGTATCCAAAACATATAAGCTGGCCAAAGAATATTAATACATACCTCTGCGCTCGGTTACCTGAGATGCAGCATAACTTTGAAGTTCTAAGAGTATTTCTACCACAGGATAGACTGCGTATCTATAACATAGACTGGAATAATTATTGCGATTTTTGCCGAAGCATCACAGATGAAAAATGTGCTGCTGCTGAACAATCAGCTAGCGACCCATCTGACTCTAAAGATAATACTAGTAAAGAAAAAGACCCAAAAGTAGTGTTTCACAAACTCGTCACAAATTTATTAGCACATACAAATTTCTAAAATACATCATCAATTTAAAATTCTATTGTTGCGATTCTAAGCCCTCCTAATCAGAGGGCTTTTTCGATAACATATAAAATATGTGTTTGATATAAAGAATTAAACTGTAATTCATATTTTCTGGCGCATTATTAAATCTAGACTTTTAGTATTTTTTTGTTTCAACTCATTATATTTGCCATGAACAAAAAAACCAAGCAATCCGTTTCCAACACTGTTACGGTACGCCCGGTAATGTCTTATCGAGAAATGAGCAAATTTATAGATATTCCATGGCGCATCTATGCCGATGACCCTATGTGGGTACCGCCTTTACGCTTAGAACGTCGCTACCACTTTTCCAAATATAACCCTTTCTTTAAACATGGGGAATGGCAAGCCTGGGTGGCCTACCGAAATGGCCAACCTGTTGGTCGGATTAGTGCCCAAATCGACACTTTACACCGTGAGCGATATGGTGAAAATACTGGTCACTTTGGCCTGTTCGAATGTATAGATGACTCAGACGTATGTACTGCCCTCATACTGCATGCTGAAGCATGGCTGGCAGTACGCCAAACCCGTTACGTCACAGGGCCATTTAATCTGTCCATTAATCAAGAATGTGGTGTGCTTGTCGATGGCTTTGATACGCCTCCGGTCGTCATGATGCCGCACTCACCCCATTGGTATCAGCGTTTACTTGAAGAACAGGATTATCTTCCAGCCAAAGACCTATTGGCTTTCTGGATAAAAATTGACTACAAACAACCCGTGACAATACAAAAACTTCTCAAGCGGTATCGTAAACAAATACACGTAAGACCATTGCAACGTAAGAAATTTGCTGAGGAAATGGAAATTCTGCGTAGTATCTTCAATGATGCATGGTCTGATAATTGGGGGTTTGTTCCGTTCACAGAAGCCGAATTTGCCGAGCTAGGGAACAGCTTGCGTCTCCTATTGCCTGATAATTTTATTCAAATTGCTGAAATTAATGGCGAACCGGCTGCATTTATGGCTGTACTGCCTAATCTTAATGAAATCTTTGCTGAGTTAAATGGCAGCTTATTTCCATTGGGCTGGTTAAAACTCTACAATAAAGTTAAGAACCTTAAAATGCGTACGGGTCGCATACCATTAATGGGAGTACGCAAACAGTTCCGCAACACGCCATTAGGAATGGCATTGGCCTGTATAGTTATTGATACACCACGACAATTTGCATTAACCCGTGGTATGCAAGAAGTTGAAATGTCGTGGATCCTTGAAGACAACATATCCATGCGGGGAATTCTCGACAGCATTGGTGGCAAGCAATATAAACGTTATCGCATCTATGGGAAAACACTGTGAACAATCAGTTAAATAAAGAGAATATGCGTTTTGTTGCAGTCGTATTAGCAGCAGATCGCACCACAAGTGACCCAATTACGCAATTTACTGGCGCCGCATGCAAAGCCTTTGCACCTATCGATGGCATACCCATGATTATCCGCGTTTTGGACACACTGGCTGCCTGCGATCTTATTTCTTCAGTAGTTTTATGCGGCCCACCTGAGTCACTGCATACCTATTGTCCCGAATTAGAACAGCGTATTGCATCTGGTCAGATAACTTGGCTATCTAATCAAGACACCCCAAGTCGTAGTGCTGAGCATTGTTTTGACCATATCAACGACGATGCACCGATACTATTAACAACAGCTGATCATGCCTTGCTAACACCATTAATGGTACAAGGCTTCCTAAAAAAATCTCTCGCAGCAAATAGTGATGCAACCGTTGGCATAGTTCGGCAAGAAGAAATTGTCAGCGCCTTTCCAGGATCTAGACGCACCGTTACACGTCTACGTGATGGTAACTTTTGTGGCTGTAATCTATTCACATTTAGTCCCAAAGGACGAAGTCTAGTTAGATTCTGGCGACAAGCTGAAGACTTGCGTAAGCGCCCCTGGCAGCTAATTGCACAAATTCTCGGATTGCAACTTGTGTTGTCTTATCTGTTTAGACGTTTGACACTGAAAAGTGCATTCAGTGCTGTTTCAACAAAGTCCGAAGTGAATATACAAGCCATCATACTATCTGACCCACGAGCAGGTGTAGACGTTGACAAGATTGCAGATTTACAGCTTGTCGAATCTATTTTGACGCGAGTACCTACCTCTATACATAATGCAAACAAATAAATTTAAAGTTCTTTTCCCTATTCACCAAAACCAGCGGCATACGTTCAACACAATCTGATCACAGTTATGAAACTTATTGATCGCTATATTATGCGTGAATTACTACTGCCTTTCTTGGTCGTCATAACGATTCTGGTTGGATTATTCGCTAGTTTTAGTAGCGCTCGTTTTCTGGCTGGTGCGGTTACAGAAACACTAGGTATTTATGCATTACTAAAACTAATATTACTAAAAACATTAATTGCGCTTGAAGTATTAGTCCCAATTGCATTGTATGTTGCTGTAATTATCGGTTTAGGCAGACTCAGTAAGGACCAAGAGCTAAATGTAATACGTTCTGCTGGTATCAGCGGTAAACGTATTGTCTATGCAGTTTTACTTGTCACCATACCTGTTGGCATCATCAGTGGATTACTATCATCCTATGTTCGTCCATGGGCTTATGCTGAAAGTTATATTCTAGATGCCCAAGCAGAAGCTGAGTTAAATACTAATCGATTTCAGGCAGGTCGTTTCTATGGCAGTGAGAGTAGTGGCAGGGTCGTGTTTGTACACAGTAAAGATGATGTCAACAAGACCATGGAAAACGTCTTTCACTATATTCACAAACCTGACACCAGCGAAATCATCATAGCAAAAAAAGCACAGCAAATACAACCACTAACACCAAAAGAACGCCCGTATATACAGTTAACTAATGGGTATATTTATCAACTGACACATGCAGCAACAAAAGATGATGTCATTAAATTTGAGAAAATGACTTATTTCACGAGTAGTGATCATGTAATAAATTACAGACGTAAAGCGGCCACCACCCGCACATTGTGGGAATCTGATCGACCTCGTGATATTGCCGAGCTGCAATGGCGACTTTCCCGACCTGTCGCAACGATATTACTTGCGTTAATTGCAATCACATTTATCCTTATCCGTACCGCCCCCCGCCAAGACAAAACGGATAGGACCTATCTACTTGCGGCCATGGTTTTTGCCATTTACTATAATCTTAGCGGCTTAGCTAAAAACTGGGTTGAACAAGGTGTAGTCAGCAGTGTACCTGGCGTATGGTGGTTATATCTATCCATGCTGATTGTGCTTGGCTTAATTGCTCTAGAACCTCACAAGAAACTATTCTCTCGTCAGCCATGATTATTTACCGCTACATCGCCTATCAAGTGTTAATCGGCATGTTCATCGCCACAGCTGTTTTATTACCCTTGTTTAGTTTTTTTGATTTATTGGATCAATTAGACGATGTCGGCAAAGGCACTTACCGTGCCAAAGATGCTTTTTTATATACGTTTATGCTGCTTCCTCGTCGGTTTATTCAAATCGCACCATTTATTGCTTTATTAGGTACAGTGGCTGCACTTGGGAAACTTGCTATCAACTCAGAATTAATTGCACTACGTGTCGCAGGTCTCTCACCTTTACGTATTAGCCTAGCGCCTTTAGGTGTTGGTTTGTTGCTACTGTTGACCCTTGCAGCATTAGAACAATTTATAGCCCCACAACTACAGCAAAAAGCTATTTCATATCGTGCTATTGCACTGAATCAAAGCGCTGAGTTAGGCAGAGACCTGGGCATATGGACACGTAATGAGCGGAATATTCTTAGAATTGGTCACATGCTACATGCCAAAAGGGCAGCGGATATTGAAATACTGCATCTTGATGAAACAGGATTTCTATCTGCACACACCCATGCACAATATGCTGACATTATTGACAACGATCTGTGGAATTTAACCAATGTTACTGTTAGAACATTTATTGACGATCAGATTCTATCAACCCATGCTAATTTGGGTCGCTGGGCATCATTTCTTAATCCGAAAGATATTTCAACACTCACAAAACCACCTGAAAGCTTATCTCCTTTGGAGTTATTACAGCATGTAAACTTTCTACGCAATACCGGCCAAGATGCTGACTCCTACGCACTCGCCCTATGGCGTAAAGCAGGCGGTACATTAATGACTATCGCCATGTTGCTTATATCGATCCCTTTTGTTTTTGGGTCAATCCGTTCAGGTTTAGGTAATAAACTGGTATTTGCTGCCATCATTGGAATTGCTGTTTATTTACTAGATCAAATAATCGCAAATACGGGTCTTCTATTACGTATCAACCCTATATTTGTCGCA
>JAOULU010000100.1 GCA_029881855.1 Nitrosomonas sp.
TAGTTGATTGAATTATTTCTTGATAAATATAATGTCCCATACCCCATGACCAAGATTAAGGCCGCGTTGCTCAAATTTTGTTAACGGGCGATACGCAGGTCGTGGTGCATATCCTTCAACAGTATTTTCAAGCGGTGACGCGTTATTAAACACGTCTAAAATTTGTATCGCATATTCTTCCCAGTCGGTTGCAGCATGGATGTAGCCACCTTGTTTAAGATGTGCACATAAAAGGTTAACAAACTCGGCTTGTATCAAGCGGCGCTTGTTGTGTTTGGCTTTAGGCCAGGGGTCGGGGAAAAAGATATGTATGCCATCCAGAGATTCCTTTTCCAGCATGTGTTGTAGCACTTCAACCGCATCATGTTGAATAATGCGAAGATTACTTAATCCAAGGGATTCAATTTGATTAAGCAGATTGCCTACACCAGGTGTGTGAACCTCAATGGCCAGGTAATCATTTTCAGGGTTGGCGCTTGCAATGGTGGCAGTTGTTTCGCCCATGCCAAATCCAATTTCTAAAATTTTTGGTGCACTGCGACCGAAAACATGATCTAGGTCGAGTGTTTCTTGGGTAAATTGAATACCGTGTTTAGGCAGTAAGGTATCGCATGCACGGCGTTGCGCATTGGAGACACGTCCTTGACGAAGAACAAAACTACGGATGGTTCGTGTCATCAGAAAACAAAAAATTGGTGGTAGATTGAAGGAGCAATTTATTATTTATTGGGACTTGAACTGGCAATGACACCGCTAACAGGTGAGCTTGGACTTGCGCTATAGAGTTTTTTTGCCATACGTCCAGCCAGATAGGCTTCACGACCAGCTTCTACAGCTTTACGCATTGCTGAGGCCATGAGTACAGGGTTTTGTGCCGCCGCAATGGCTGTATTCATTAATACGCCATCACATCCGAGCTCCATAGCGATAGCTGCATCGGATGCAGTGCCTACACCCGCATCGACCAGTACAGGGACTTTGGCATTGTCTATGATGATTTGCAGATTCCATGGATTTAAAATCCCCATACCTGATCCAATCAGTGAGGCCAGTGGCATGATAGCAACACAGCCAATTTCTTCCAGTTGTTTGGCAATAATTGGGTCATCTGAGGTATAAACCATGACCTGAAAATCTTCTTTAATTAGAATCTCTGCAGCTTTGATTGTCTCGACCATATTTGGGTAGAGTGTTTTAGGGTCACCTAGGACTTCTAGTTTGACCAAGCTATGACCATCCAATAGCTCTCGTGCTAGACGTAGCGTACGTACAGCATCATCTACAGTGTAACAACCTGCTGTATTGGGTAATAATGTATATTTTGATGGTGATACAGCATCCAGTAAATTAGGTTCATCAGGATTTTGCCCGATATTTGTGCGCCGAATGGCCACAGTGATGATTTCAGCACCACTGGTTTCAACGGCAGTGCGTGTCTCATCGAAGTCTTTATATTTCCCTGTTCCTACCAGTAGTCTGGAGTGATATGTTTTGCCAGCAATTACGAGGTTGTCCATGTATTCCAATTTTTATGATTCAATAAATTTGTAGTTATTTAGCCACCACCAACGGCTACCACGACTTCTAATTGGTCGCCATCTACAAGTTTTTGTTCTGTATATTGGCTGCGAGGAACAATTACGCCATTGCGTTCAATGGCGATGCGTTTGCCCTGTAATGACAAATGTTCAATAAGTTGCGACACATTGACAGCGCCGTCAAAGTTTTGGGTTTGCCCATTAATTGTGAGTTGCATCATTTCTAAATATATTTTGTATCGGGTATAGAGTAACTTTGTAGAAGTTTATCATGTGGGCCTCACTCAAGCATAGTATTGAGTTTTTTCGTTAACTGTACTTTATTGGGTCTTTGCTATGAATGGCGGATATTTAACCATGAATTAAGATCATGAATAATTTTATGGATATCAATAGATTGTGACAAGATTATGGTTATGCCTTGTGTCGTTTAAAATAACAGACTAAACTTAATATAAATTTAGCGATTTATATTGGCTTTATAATCTTCTACATTAGAATTTCTCGCATGGAAGTGAATTTGCAAAATAAACGCCCTAAACATCTGGATCTTCTCAAGATCAAGCAACCTTTGCCGGCTGTTGTTTCAATTTTCCATCGTATTAGTGGTACATTGCTCTTTTTTCCAGGTATCCCTTTAATGCTATATGGTCTGCAGATGATGCTGAATTCTCAGCAAAGCTTTGAGGCCTTGCTAGATGTCCTATCAATTCCAGTAATAAAATCTGTATTACTCCTGTCATTATGGTTTTTTCTACATCACTTGTGTGCAGGTATTCGCCACCTTGCACTTGATTTTCATATTGGCAGTGCTTTGGCACAAGCGCGTTTGGGCAGCAAGATAGTACTGATATCGGGTGCTTTGTTAACGCTATTGATAGGCATAGCAATATGGTAAATCACACCAATCGGATTGTTACGGGTGCGCATTACGGATTAAAGGATTGGCTGGTGCAACGTGTAACGGCTGTTTTTATGACAATCTACCTACTATTTATGGGGGTAACGGTATTTGTTATTTCACCACAAGATTATGATGCATGGAAAAGCGTATTTAATAACCAGTTGATACGTATCGCGACATTCTTATTTTTTGTTGCACTTTTTTGGCATGCCTGGATTGTATTCGAAACATATTGATGGATTATGTGCATCCGGTAGCAATCCGTTTGACACTACAGATTTTGGTAATAATTTCTCTATTGTTTTATTTAGTTTGGTCGGCTGAAATTTTGTGGGGTTAATGTGGCAATAACAAAAAGAACATTTGATGTGGTTATTATTGGGGCCGGTGGTGCGGGTATGCGTGCAGCACTTCAACTATCTGAAGCAGGGCTGAAGGTGGCCGTTTTGTCAAAGGTGTTTCCTACGCGTTCACATACTGTTTCTGCACAAGGCGGTATTGCCGCTTCGCTCGGAAATGTGACAGAGGACAATTGGCATTGGCATATGTATGACACGGTGAAAGGTTCTGATTATTTGGGCGATCAGGATGCAATTGAATTTATGTGCCGACAAGCCAATGAAGTGGTGTATGAACTTGAACACTTTGGCATGCCATTTGATCGTTTAGAAAATGGCAAGATATATCAACGTCCTTTTGGTGGCCAATCTCAGAATTTTGGTGGTGCACAGGCAACACGTTCTTGCGCATCGGCTGATCGCACCGGCCATGCTTTGTTGCATACACTTTATCAACGCAATGTAAGCGCGAATACTCAGTTCTTTATTGAATGGATGGGGCTTGATCTGATTCGTGACGAACAAGGTGATGTGTTGGGAATTACTGCACTGGAAATGGAGACCGGTGAGGTGATGATCATGCAAGCAAGAGCGACCTTGTTTGCGACAGGTGGTGCAGGGCGTATTTTTCAGGCAAGTACCAATGCGTTAATTAATACTGGTGATGGTTTGGGTATGGCTGCACGTGCTGATATCCCACTGGAAGATATGGAGTTTTGGCAATTTCATCCAACGGGTGTACATGGCGCAGGTGTTTTAATCAGCGAGGCTGTAAGGGGTGAAGGCGGCTACTTATTGAATCAAGCTGGAGAGCGATTTATGGAGCGCTATGCACCTAATGCTAAAGATTTGGCTAGTCGTGACGTGGTGTCGCGCGCCATGACAACAGAGATAAAGGAAGGACGTGGTTGTGGTGATGACAATGACCATTTAATGCTAAAACTGGATCATTTGGGTGCAGATATTATTAAATCGCGCTTACCGGGTATTCGTGAATTAGCGATGAAATTTGCACATGTGGATCCAATTCATCACCCAATACCCGTTGTACCTACGGCACATTATATGATGGGTGGCATTCCGACGAATTTTTATGGTCAAGTTGTAGCGCCTTATAAAACGGGTCCTGAAGAAATCGTGTCTGGTTTTTATGCGGTGGGTGAATGTGCTTGTGTTTCTGTACATGGTGCTAATCGTTTAGGTACTAATTCTTTGCTGGATCTTATCGTTTTTGGTCGTGCAGCAGCATTGAAGATTATCGATGACTTGAAAGCTATTCCTCACCACAAACCATTAGCAGAAAATGCCGCCGACAAAACACTTGCGCGCTTGACTCGCTTGGAAGACAAGAAAAACGGTGAAAGTGTTGCTGAGGTTAAAAACGAATTGTCAAAGACTATGCAAACGTATTGCGGTGTTTTTCGTTTTGAAGATATGCTACAGCAAGGTGTTGAGAAAATGAAGGAAGTTGCTACCAGAGTTGACAACACCGAAATTAAGGATAAAAGTAAAGTGTTTAATACGGCTCGAATAGAAGCGTTAGAACTAGATAACCTAAAAGAGGTTGCAATGGCAACAATAATCTCAGCTGAAGCACGTAGTGAAAGTCGTGGTGCACATGCGCGCGATGATTTTCCGCAGCGAGATGATGATAAGTGGTTGAAACATACTTTGTACTTTAGTAAAAATAACCGGCTTGACTATAAGCCTGTCCGGTTAAAGCCGCAAACGGTTGAGTCTTTTCCACCTAAAGCAAGAACATATTAATGTTAAGTGATTGTCAGTAATTTATATTTTTGTGTTTTCTACTTTTACCTTTAATTACGATTTTTGTACATACAATATGAAAAAATACTGCTTAGTTCTTCTACAGGTTACTTTTGGTTGTGTCTTACTTTTATCATCACTGGTTTATGCGGATACTCGGTACGTCACGGATCAATTTGAGATCACGCTACGCACAGGACCGAGTGGTAATCATACGATTCAACGCATGCTTACCAGTGGTACGTCGGTTACAGTATTAGAGGTAGACCAGGAGAATGGTTATTCAAGAGTCGAGACAGCGCGTGGTGAGGAAGGATGGGTGCTCAATCGTTATTTGATGAGGGAGCCTGCTGCCAGAAATCAACTGAAAAAGTTAACGCAACAACTAACCAACACCAGTGCAGAAGGGAGTTCATTACGTAATCAATTTAATACGATTAAGAATGAGCATGATAATGCTAATAAACGGATAAAAAAGCTTGAGCAAGAAAAGATACAATTACAAGATCAATTGGCTGAAATAAAGAGAACCGCGGCAGATGTATTAGCCATTGATATGCAAAATAAAGAGCTAGTACAAAGTTTATCGGTTATAGAGAAAAGGTTTAATGAAGTACAAGAAGAGAACAATAAATTAGTTGGCAGTAAAGACAGGGATTGGTTTGTAACGGGCGCTTTAGTATTATTTGGCGGTTTATTGTTAGGGCTACTCATACCAAAAATTAATTTCCAGAAACGTTCACGTTATGGCGGTTTTTAAATAAGAGTATGCGTTATTTATAAATTAATGCACTGGGATGGTGAATTAATATGGAGTAATTCTCTTTTCTACGAGATATCCAGCCGCGGATTTCAAGAGTCTTTTCGAGATAAGTTTCTAATGCTGGAAATAATCCAAGATTGTCATTTGCAATACGAATACTGAATCTATTATTAAATATTAGACGTGTATATTTTTTGCTCTGTTTAATTGACCGCGGTGTTCCAACTATACGCTGCCAGCCCTTACGACTACTTGATATTTGTGACAAAGGATAGGGTTGATATTCAGGTTCAGACCAAATACCAAGGTTTTGTTTCTCCGCCAGTTGTTGCGCTTCAATAAATTTTTCGGCATAGCGAATATTGGGTGGAATTATATTTACTGTGGCCAATCCATTTTCTATTAGAGCTAGATTTATATGCTTGCCATCGGGTAAAAATAAGTGTGCTAACAGCCGTTTGTAGCGATCATGTTTTTCTTCATCAAACTCCAAGTAAACCGTTTTATCTTGTAATTGATCTTGTAGCCATTCTTTGGCTGCAATACCACCCGTTTCGTTTTCCCTGTGACGGTTTTGTATTTCGGGTGTGTTTAAACCGAGTAATCTAACACGCTGATTACCATTTAGAGTAATGGTGTCACCATCATAGACATGGGTAACTTTGCGTTGATGCAGATAGGACTTTTTGGAAATATCAATTTTCTTTGATCCAACAGTAATTTTATCTGAATAGGTAACGCGCCCTTGGGCGTCTTCACTGCGATATATCCCTGTTGCAATGGCAACTGGTGAAGCAAAGCAATGAATAATAAAAAAGATAGCAGCCGTTTTAATCACAAAGAACATTGTATTGTCCAGTTTGAAATTTTGGAGAAGCTATGATCATGCACCCCAAAAGGAAAGTATGGCAGAATGATGGGTTATAGAAATATGAGTATATCTGGTAAGTAGGCTATTATATTTGAAGGTAAAAGCAGTTTTTCATCTTATCTTCTTAGGAAATGAAGGTTATTTTTTACTTATCAGCTTAAATTAAATAGTTGTAAGACAGGCAACATCATATTCAATATAGTTTGTTTATAGGTATATAGGAAATATTAATTAATGGGCATCGATAAAATCATTGATACAGCATTCGAACCAATATCGCATGCTGTTGCATCGGTCATATTTTATAGCGTTCCATTAATGGGGCTTGAAATTAAATTGGTGTTGGTATGGTTGGTTCTTGCTGCAATTT
>JAOULU010000101.1 GCA_029881855.1 Nitrosomonas sp.
TGTACAGGTAACTGTACATCTAGAGGAATGACTGTCCACGACAGAACCCGGCTTATCGGCTAGCTTCTCCTTTTCCTCATTATATTTCCGCTCTATCACCACCAACCAGAAATATCGCAAAACAAAAAAAGAAAAAACCCACAATTAACCCCTTCTAATCTCTATAACTAGCATCAATTGTGAGTTTTAACACTGTGTGTTTCCTCTTAAAAATTTATTCTTTATCAACACTTCAATTTTTAGTTGAAGCGTTTGAGAGATTGTACTAGTAGTCATTCCAGATCGTGTATGAATGGTTGTATATGCCAAATGACTACTAACCAATTAATAGACAAATATCAATAGAGAGGTGATTCTTATGAAAGACCATTCGATTAAGGCTTATTTTATCAATGCATTAACAATACTGGTGCTGCTGTTAAGCGCCAGCTCTTTGGTTCTGGCTGATAAAGAAAAACATGAAAATAAAGGAAAAAATGAATTTGTCACACCCGATGGTTTTGACAAATTGGTTCTGTATATGGGCAATGGCAAATTTGATCCCGGATTTAGCGAACCAAGGCCCGGGGTGTTTTGTGAAGGTTTATTTTGTGACGGCACTTTTTTCCAAAAGGACATTATGGGTCGCACTGATGCCGAGATCCTGGAACTGAGAGAAACGGCTAAAGCACATTTTTATGATTTTTTCGGTATTGATGTCGACGACCCTGCAATGGCTGGTCGTATCAGCTTTGATTTATTTATGGTTAATCCTGATTTTCAGTACCGTGTTCATGCGCTTTCTGGAGAGCAAGTACCTAGTGAGGGCTGGATAATCCGTGACGGTGGATATAGCCTGACCATTACAGATCCGGCAGGTATCGCGCTCGGTGGTGAATCAACCGGCTTACATGCTGCACAAGGTGCTGGTGGGTTTTTTGGTAACTACAATATTCTAACCACAGATAAGCATGGCAATGCCAATGGTGAACTAATTATTCATTATGCATCAGAAACACCGACTGTTCCGCTCGCAAATGGTGATTTCTACTTCAAATGTGCGATGTTTAATGATGAATGGGGTGAAGGCATCGGCATGGGCATCATGAACTTCATTCCTCGAGATGATGGTCTTGTCCGAGGTAATGTTCGCAACGTCTTGACTTTTGCTCCTGCCAGCACAGTTGAGGACTTCCCAATCTCACCAGCATTTGATGAAAAACCTTAAATAAAACATTTAGGCATCATTCTTTATTCTGGCACGCAGCGAGCCACCCTTTTTGATTTTCCCAATTGGATTAGGTGGCTCGCTCAAATACAGCACTTAATTTAACGCTTAATCTCAAAGGTGGCAAAAATGAATACGACTGAAATAGAAACAAATGTCCGCAAATTTATGGCTGAAGAACTAATGTTTGAACAAGCCGAAGAAATTGCGGTTGATGAAGCGCTAACCCTGGACAGCCTTGATCAAACCGAGCTCAGGGTATTTATCAGTGAGACTTATAAAGTTGATACAGATTTAGAAAAGGTTCCGCCAGAACATATAGGAACGATTAAAAATATTGTATCGCTGGTTCAAAGCCAAAATTAAACCTTCGCTAATTCTTTTAATAAAAAACGGGCCGCTCTATCAATGAATAAAATGAAAGCTTCGCAATCAGACCTGCTCAACGGCTCCGTATATTCAGAAAAACAGCCGGCCTATAACCGAACTATCCATGTTTATGAAACTGATAAGGATGGTGTTGTACATTTCAGCAACTATTTCAAAATTGCAGAGGAAGCTTTGTATTCCGGACTAAGACAATTGGGCTTTGCATTTGAGTGCTCTGAATATTCAATGGCAATGATTAATACAAGTGCCGATTATATTCATCCAATCAAATTCGCGGAACAACTTGATATCGTAATCTCCGAAATTAAAGTAAAACGGGTCAAGCTAGTGTTTTCAATTGATTTTAAAAATAGTCAGCAAGTTAGCTTAGCTAAAGTACAACTCACATTTGTATTAATCGACCCAAAAGATAGAAAAGCCATACCTGTACCTGAACAACTTAAGCTTAGCTTATCCCAATTGAGAAACATAAACCCAACCACAAACGGCAATTGAAATGAACAATGAATTAAATTTTGAAAAAGTTATGGCGCTTAGTGGACAAGGCCAAGGATCTATTCCACATACAGAATGTAAAAAATACCTCAGGCATACCCATCCAATGCTAAGTCTCGATCATGTTGCTGACCACGATTTTACAGCTGGCTGGATTCATGCAGTAAGAGGAATTTCATGCTCTGACCCCGTCTTTGCGGGCCATTTTCCTGATGCGGGTGTTTACCCAGGAACCAATTTAAATCAAGATGTTAACCAAGTTGGAATATTACTTTTTATTGGTATGACTTCACCATTAAAGCATGGCGGCACCAACGAAGAAATTACCGCTGTTAATGCCGTCAGCTCAGAATATGGGCATCCTGTTCCGCCAGGATGCCTGCTTGATATGGCTATCTGGGCAACAAAGCTTGAGGGCAAAAAGAAGATTTTACTGCAATTTGAAAGCCGCGTTAGAGATTTTCCTTACTACTCAAAAGCCAATAAATATGGCCTCAAATTTGAAGCGGCTATCAAAGGTAGTTGCACATTAGTTAGGGCTAAACGAAGCTTTTATGATGGTATTTGGCTTTAATTAACATGTAAGGAAATTAAAAATGGATGCTTTTATCGTTCACCCCAATGCATTTACAAGCCTTGGCCACAGTGAAAATTTATGGCGCAATTTATTAGATGGTCGCTGCGGACTGACTGCAGCAAACACTATTTTTCCTGAATTTTTTCCAGACAATTTCAGCAAAATTGGTGCAATTAGTGGCTTATCTACGCATGACTCTCGACTCATGCAAATATTACACCGTGTTGGTTATTCTTTGATACCAGAAGAGGCAAACAATTGCGAACTCATTTTAGGCGCAAGCAGCTTAGGCGATCTTGAAGGATCGTTTGCTGGTGACCCTTTTGGCTGCATCCAGCATTATTTAGAAAACAATAAACCCACACTTGCGCCGTTATTTAATGGCGTTATTTCAAGCGCATGCTCCAGCGGTACAGATGTTTTATCCTTGGCGGCAATTATGGTTCACCAGCAGAAATATGATGTCATCGGCGTACTTGCTGTTGATTGTCTGGATCAAGGAAAATTACTGCAACATGTCACTTTAGGCACACAAGCACAAGATTGCGCAAGGCCCTTTGATATTAACCGAACAGGGACCTCTTTTGGTGAAGGCGGTGGCTTCGCCATGATCGTTAATGAGCGTGGGCTCAAAAAGCTCCATGCAGACCAAGTATTTAAAATTTGTGGTTTTGGTATGTCCTGCGATGCCAAGCATATTACCGCACCAGATGAAACGGGGGAGACGCCCGCCTTAGCCATAACTCGAGCACTCTTAGCATCTGGACTTGCGCCAGCAGACGTTGGTTACATCAACGCACATGCAAGTGGCACCCCCTTGAATGATCAAGTTGAATCAATCGCGCTGCATAAAGCTTTTGGTCGCACGCTTGGCAACATTGCCGTTAATGGCACTAAAGGTGCCATTGGTCACTTATTAGGTGCAACAGGTCTAGTAGAAGCTATTTTAACGTGCTGGTCTTTATCTAACCAACATGCACCAGGAACAGTAGGCCTTGAAAATAAAGATGAAGCATTAAATCTTCCTGTCACTGTTGGTGGTTTTTCCGAGAAAATCTTAAAACCTATTGGTTTGTCAACAACTTTGGGGTTTGGTGGTGTTAACTCAGCTATCGTGATCGAATCTTTAAATTAGGAAAGGCTATGGATAACTTAAATTGCTTCTTCAGTTCATACTCAACACCAGACGACATAGTTCCTGTACCAGATTTGCTCAAAGGTAAAGACAAGCGCGCAGATACAGCAGCCCGAATCGCGGTATTAGCGGCAAGCAATATGCTCCAAGAGAAACCTAATATCGATTTAACTTCATTAAATGTTGTGGTTATTAATCGAGAAGGGTGCAAATCTCATATCAACAAAGTTTCAAATGGCATAAAAAACCATCAGCCTGCTCAAGGTTTTTTTGTTCGCGGTGGCCCACAAACATTGGCAACTTATACAGCCTTAGCACTGGATTCACACGGCGCGGCATTTACTTTTGTTGGTGACAAAAATATCTTGTCCGACGCAATCACCACTGCTTTTTATCTTGCCAACAACATAGATAACGGCGCGACACTAATTACCGTTGTTGTTAAGAATCATGGCCCTGGTTATCAAGCAAATTCAGCACTTATTCTTGGTAAGAGCGGTCATTTGGAAGGCGTTTCATCTCTTGAGGAAAAAACACTACACAATCATTTGTCACAAGCTTTTGAATTGGACGCAAACTAATGGATATTAAACAATTACTATCGGAATTAAGTCAGACTGATAAAGTGGTGATTTCTGACAGTCATGCTACCTTGACAGGCAAACAGTTGGCTCAGAATATTCAGGTACTGTCTAAAAGGATGTATGAAATCGGCATTAAAGATAAAAGAATTTGTTTGCTTAGAATGACAAACCGTATTGATTCAGTAACAACTTTGCTGGCAGCGCTTCTTAATCATTCCGTTGTCTTTGTGGCGAATCCACATGATCCGATAAGAAGAGTTTGCAACATACTAGAAAAATTCTCAGTGTATGCTCTCTTAACAGACCGAGCAACGTCTGTCACGATACAAAAAAGAGTCTCTGATCAGCATCTCAGTCTTCATCACTTGCTAGATGATAATGAATTTTATGCGGGTTTACTTCAATCAAATGATCAGCCTATTTCCGATATTGACTGTGAAATGCAAGATGCAGATATCGCAATATTTAGCTCTGGATCAACGGGTGAGCCTAAGGCAATTTTGCATAAAATTGAAAATCTATTATTAAACGCACAACTACATATTCAATCCATAGACTTAGCCGAAGAAGATAGAGTCGGCATTACATTACCTTTGTATTATAGCTATGGTTTGGTGGCAAATTTATTCAGTGGGTTAATTGCCAAATCAACGATTTATTTAAATTCACAAATTGGCTCCATTGATTCCGAGTGGATAAAACAACACAAAATTTCGGTTTTAAGCATTACACCTTTCATCGCTAAAAAGCTGGATCACTTTCACCCCAGCTTAAAAAAAATCACTGTTGGCGGGGATATTTTATATAGCAAAGATGCTGGCAAATTGCTTGACCTGTATCCAAACAGCTCGATTTATTCAACCTATGGGTTAACCGAAGCGGGACCTCGCGTCTCCACCCATAAAATTGATCAATTTCTACTGAATCAGAGTTTTATTGTGTCATTAGGCTCACCGCTGGATGGCGTAACACTTTCTCTACAAAACAATGAAACGCATGGGGAATTGTTGGTCAATACACCAACCCCTATGCTCGGATACTTTTATGGGAAGGGCACCCAGTTTATACCGCAAAAAGGCTCATTAATCCAAACTGGAGACTTGTATGACAAAAGACAGGGTGAGTTTTATTTTGTCGGCAGGGAAAAGAAAATCATTTTTCAAGGGGGCGAGAAGGTTTTTCCACTAATGGTTGAAAACGCAATTCATAGCATTGAAGGCGTGTCTGATGTGTTGGTTTCAAGTTCTCAGGATCAAGAAAAAGGCGAAATAGCAAAAGCTTATATCGTAATTAATAACAACCTGACACTACAAGAAATCAAGAAAAAACTTAAACAACAACTCTCTCGTTCATTAATTCCAGAACAATTTGAATTAGTTGACTATATTCCGCGTTCATTAACCGGGAAAGTACAGGCTCGAGTATGAACTTAGAATCAGACAATCACAAACTGGTGGGCAGTTGGTTTTTAGAAAAATACACCGTTACCAAATCAAATAACCACCCAATATTATTATGGGGCAAGCACGCATCCGGTCTCATTATTTATCTAGAAAATGGTCACATGTCTGTACAAGTGTCCGATGCAGACAGACCCAATTTCATTAATGATGACTTGCGTGCCGCTAGTACCGAGGAAATCACCCGGGCGTTTACTGGATACACCGCCTATTTTGGCAAATATGAATACCAGGAAAAAAATAATTGTGTGCTTCATTTTGTCGAACAATCTGTGTTTCCAAACTGGAACGGTGTAACGCACACTCGGTATGTTTCACTAGATGACAACAAGCTAATACTTCGTACCCCGCCTATTTTAATTGATGGTGATGCTTGTGAAATGCAGATGTTCTGGCAGAGAATTGATTAACTCATTTAAGGCAAAGATAATGAAAACAACAAAAGTTCTGGTTGCAGGTGCAAATGGATTAAATGGTCGCGCTTTTCTGGCTAAACTTTCTGAAGCAGGCATACCTGCCCGAGCAATGGTCCGAAACACAGAACATGCAACAAGCCTGGCGAATGAAACGACCGAAATTATACAAGCAGATCTATCAAACCCTGATTCTCTAAAAACAGCATTAGATGGAATAGAATGTGCCTACATTGTGACCGCTATTCAACCAGATTGCGTGCAATTATTCAGTAATTTTTTCAC
>JAOULU010000399.1 GCA_029881855.1 Nitrosomonas sp.
CACGATAACCTTGTGCTGATTCTCTTTCTTCCAGTAACCGGCCCGCCACCAAACCACGTTGCCCCGCTGGCAACGCAAGCTTTACATTGTACTGCGCTAATCCGCCCACAATACGAGGATACCAATTCGATGAATTAGGCAAAAAAGTGCCCATTTCTCCACTGACAGGGATTGGCCTATCCAATGTTTGCTCATGTTCCAGTGACGTATCCAGCACAGATAATTCACCCTGCCAATGAATTTCAATCTCGTGCTGTGGGCTTAAATCATACGGGATCTGCCAAGTATGTGATTGTTTTCTCCACCAACGCCCAGTACCCAATTTTTCACCGTTGATTAATGCCTTAGTGACTTTAAATTGTTGACCCAACACAATATTGAGGTCTCTAGGTTTCGTTACTGTGATGATACTCTGACCTTCAAGTAACCGCGTTGCCGGGTCAATACGCACATTAATATCGTAATGTATTTCCCCTTCTGGATTAACAGCAGCCGATGCGGAAGCAATAACAAAATAGGTTAAAAAAAAACTTAAAAATGTTTTGATAGATAAATAAATCCTCATAATATCTATGGTGTATTAATTTTTATTGCAGGAAACTTAGCAATGATCTCAATTTCTTTCTCATCACGCTTAACTTTAAGCGGCATCCATGTACCAGGGGCGTGGCGTTTGACAATCCCGATAACATCCTCAGTATTCTTCAGTGGAACACCCGCCATTTCAAGAATGACATCAGCATCCTGAAGATTGGATTTTTCGGCAATACTGTCTTTTTCCACTTGCAAAACTAATGCGCCGCCTCTGACCATTTCAAAGCGAATGCCAAGACGCTGATACTCTGGCTGAAACGGGTTAGAAATATGTGGCAAGACCCCAAAAACTGCATCTGCCACGCCGTTCACCAAAAGCTTGCAAGACCGATTGTTATCCCACGGCAATAACGAAGAAACATCCTTCACACCCAAATCATATAATTGGTGCGGCACACCAAAACCATGCAACACATGTCCTGACCCCATTACCCCCACCACCAGCGGTTTTTCAAGATCGCCATCAGTCACCAATGCTTCTTTTAGCATTTCAGCCATAGCCCTATCCCACAGCTGTTGACCCGCAATAAAGCGCTGAAAATCAGCATCATCACTACGAATATCCCCCTTATTCATATCCTTTCGATCATGTTGTTTATAGATGGGTAGCAAATAATCTAGATACGCCTGACTCGGTTTTGCTGGACGCGTTAATCCTTCCCGCTTATCCTCTGGCACACCGTCAAACCCTTTTTCAGCCACTAACCTTCGCAAGCTCGTTTCTATATTCAAGGCAACCATTGGGATATGATTCATGCGTGCAAAGTGAAATAACGGCAAATACAAATTTGCATCGGTATTCCACACCCGCCCCCATTCCACCACCTTAAGAAACTCATGTTCACTTAATTCACCTGCAACCCATTGATCCAACACGGCTTGAACACGTCGTGGAAACATTTCAAACCCAATCACCATATTTGGGCGTTGTGCATGTAATGCGACCAGTGTTTGCAATTGCCAACGATGATGGTCTGCATTAACGTGGGTTTCACCCAACAGAACCACTGAATGTTTGGCGGCATGTGTAATCACATCACGATTAGCGACT
>JAOULU010000400.1 GCA_029881855.1 Nitrosomonas sp.
TTTCAGATACATGCATGACGCCTTCTATCATGCTTAACGCATCAGAATCGAGTAGGTTTCGTTCAAAGGCGGAATGTAATAATGTGACTAGCTGTTCACGATCTTCTGGTTCACGCAGGAGCAGTGAGCTGAGTCGTTCAAGCCAGCCAGGTTTAGAGGGAGGTTCATCCATATAGTATTAGTGCGTTAGTTTGAGTCGATGTTGAGAAATGAAGAATCATTAATAATTTTTTTCTTGATAAGGATCGTTATAGCCAAGGCCGGTCACAATATTTGTTTCAATTTTTTCCATTGTCACCGCGTCTTTATCATTCTCATGATCGAAACCTTGCAAATGTAAAACGCCATGCACGGTAAGATGTGCATAATGGGCAACCAGCGATTTATTTTGTTGTTGTGCTTCTTTTTCAATAACTGCGGCGCATAGTACGATATCCCCGGTAAGCGGAAGTATATCGTCATAAAAAAAGGTTAAAACGTTCGTAGCAGCTTTCTTCCCACGAAATTTTTTGTTGAGATCCTGGCCTTCAGGTTCGTCCACAATGCGTATGGTAATTTCTGCGTTTTGTGTCAACGCTGCCTTGACCCATTTTCTAAATTGGGTGCTTGTCGGTATTTCCTCAGCATCAGCTACAGATTGCACCGATAATTTTAACTCCCTATCCACGGTTGCTGGTTACGATATTAAGATCAAGCCAAATGATTTATAGACGTTAGGCGTCTTGCTTTTGCTGATCATGTTTCTCGTATGCGTTAACAATGCGCTGTACCAGTGGGTGCCGTACCACATCTTCAGATTTAAATTGTGCAAAAGCAATGCCGCGAATATCTTTCAGGATCTTATTGGCTTCTACCAAGCCACTTTTTTGATGCTTGGGGAGATCAATCTGAGTGATGTCACCTGTTATCACCGCTTTGGAACCGAAGCCAATACGGGTTAAAAACATTTTCATCTGCTCAGGCGTTGTATTCTGGGCTTCGTCAAGAATAATAAATGATTGATTCAGTGTACGTCCGCGCATAAAGGCCAGTGGCGCAATTTCGATAATATTACGTTCAAATTGTTTGCCGGTTTTGTCAAACCCCATTAGATCATAAAGTGCATCGTACAGTGGGCGTAGATAGGGATCAACTTTCTGTGTCATATCGCCAGGAAGAAACCCCAGTCGTTCACCAGCTTCTACTGCCGGGCGCACTAGTATAATTCGCGCGACGTTTTCGCGCTCCAGCGCATCCACTGCGCTGGCAACAGCAAGATAGGTTTTGCCGGTACCGGCCGGACCAATGGCAAAGGTAATGTCGTGTTCTTGAATCTGCTGCAAATATTGCGTTTGGCGTGGTGTTCGGCCATGCAGATTGTGACGGCGTGTTTTAAGTGCTGGCGCGGTCAAGTCAACGTCATTGACGATATCTTTTGCAGACGGATTCGATGGACTGTCTGAATTCATAACCTCCATCAAGCCCAGTTGTACTTGTTCAATACTTAGATGATGCCGAGACTGGCCGTAGAAATTATGGAGTACTTGTGCCGCAAGTCTGGTTTGATTGGACTTTCCACGTAAACTAAAATTCTCACCACGTCGCGCAATAGATACATCCAGTGCGGTTTCAATCTGTTTGAGGTTTTCGTCCAATGCGCCGCAA
>JAOULU010000401.1 GCA_029881855.1 Nitrosomonas sp.
AGAAATTCGAGAATTTGGTGCGAGTCAAATTTTGACTGAGAAACGTAATGAAGTGCTTTCTACAATGGCTTGTCATAGTGCTCTCAGGGCCAGTCATTTGTTGACCATTCCGGAAATGAACGCGCTGTTGCGTGAAATGGAGTTAACCCAACGTTCGGGCCACTGTAACCACGGCAGACCGACCTGGTTTGAAATCAGTGTTGTTGACCTGGATAAAAGGTTTATGCGTGGTAAATAATAATATACTTAGCACCACTATAAATAGTAATTCCTGCATCTCATCTTTCCAGCATCGTTAGCTACTTTTTTTTAAATTTCCTCAATGATACATTGCTATAAGCATCATAGCGTTACTCATCTTAAAGTTGGGTGTCATAGTGAAAAATATTAGTTTTCTTTTCAAGAGATTACTTGTTACTGTAGCGGTCAACTGAGGCTTTTAGGTTCAATCAACGCAGTCAAGTCAACAAAAAGTCTAGGCACATATTTTCCGATCGATAACAGTGCTGAGTATCGGTTTTTCAGTTTCTATGACGTTTGTTTGATATGTCGCGTAATATGGCTTAGCAGTTCATCTTCGTTATAGGGTTTTCCAAGAAAACCGTTAACGCCTAATTCATTGGCCATTTTGCGGTGTTTGTCTGCGGTGCGTGATGAAATTATAATGATCGGTATATTTTCCGTTTCGGGATTATTTCGTACATTTCTTATCAACTCAAAACCATTCATGTGTGGCATCTCCAGATCGACTAACATGACGTTAGGAATGGTTTCTCGTAATAAGTTAATAGCACCCACACCATCTTTGGCAATTAATACTTCGCAACCTTCACGTTCAAGTAGACGGCTCGTGACTTTACGTACGGTCAGTGAATCATCCACAACCATAATGGTTGGTATAAATGCGGGTTTACTATCAATACTTGTTAATTGTGCTGATGGTGGTGTGGTAAAGAGTTTTATTACTTCGTCACGCTGCATCAGTTTGACTGGGTTTATGATGAGAATAATTTCACCATCACCCATGACTGTAGCACCTTCTACGCCGGGTGCATGCGTCATTTGTGGACCAATATTTTTAACCACGACCTCACTGTTGCCAATTAACTCATCCACATGAACCGCAAGTTGATACGTCTCGCTTTGTAGGATCAAGATCCTGTTATGTCGATTTATTTTCGGTGATCGATCTGGCTCGCCAAATAAATGTAGTAAATAGGTAAATGGGCAATTTTTTTCATTAAATTTAACATATTGATTTAAATATGCTTCATTGAGTTCATCTGCGTTGAGTTCTTGAACATGTTTTACGATGACTGTGGGGACGGCATAAGTATTTTCACCAGCACGCACCAGCAGGGTTTGCGCTACTGTCAGGGTCAGCGGCAGATGAATGCGGAAAGTTGTTCCTTTCCCAGTTTCTGTATGAGTCTCTATGCGTCCGCCGAGCGAAGTGGTTTCATTTTTAACTACATCCATTCCAATGCCGCGTCCAGCGGTTCCTGTGGCCTCATTGAGCGTAGTCAGGCCATGAGAGAAGATAAGCGACATGAGCTGGTCGTCATTCAGCTGGTCATCAATTTTTATCAATTCCAATCGGAGGGCTTCTTCCTGAATTCGAGCAAGATCAAGTCCATTAC
>JAOULU010000102.1 GCA_029881855.1 Nitrosomonas sp.
CGTATTGCCATGGAAAACGTCTCTTACTATGCTGCACCAGGCCAAGAAATGGCAGAAATCGATTTTCTCACAGCCGTACTGGAAGAAGCTGACTGTGATTTATTGCTGGATGTGAATAATATTTATGTCAATAGCACGAATCACCGCTACGATGCAGATTCTTTTCTTCAGCAATTGCCTGCAAAACGCATCCGCTATATCCATATAGCCGGACACTACAATGAGGCAGAAGATCTTATTGTTGATACGCATGGCGCAGATGTCATTGACCCTGTCTGGCAATTACTCGAGAAAACCTATCAGCATTTTGGCATTATCCCTACTTTACTTGAACGCGATTTCAACATTCCACCCATGTCTGAATTACTCACAGAAGTAGACACCATTCATAACTTACAATTGAAATGGCAGGAAAAAAAGAGTGACCACATACAACACGGCTGAACGACCTGATTTTGTGCGACAACAATATGCTTTTACCGCACACATCCGCAATCCAGAGAAAAATCCGCGACCTTATGACGTAGAAGAACGTCGTATGAAAATCTATCGCGAGTTGTTCTATAACAATGCGGAAGGTTTTATGGCAAATACCTATCCGGTATTACGTCAAATCACAACCGATAAACATTGGCACGCAATGATTCGCGATTACTTTGCCAACCATTTGTCTCATACACCGCTATTTCCAGAAATGCCTAGAGAGTTTCTTAAATACCTAGAACATGAACGCAAACCACATCCCGATGACGCTCCTTTTATGCTTGAGCTTGCACACTATGAATGGGTTGAATTGGCGCTATCTATTCTGGATGAAGATATTGATTTATCTGAGATCAATACAAAGGGCGATCTGCTCGCAGGTATACCCGTCATTTCACCGCTAGCATGGGTGCTGAGCTACCACTATCCGGTGCATAAAATCAGCCCGGAATTCCAACCAAGAACACCGGATGACCCGTTGACACATCTCGTTGTTTACCGCGACCATTTTCATGATGTGAATTTTATTGTATTGAATCCTGTCACCACACGCCTATTACAGTTAATCAACCAAGATAACAACCGTAGCACTGGGCATGCTTTATTAACGCAAATAGCCCACGAACTTAAGCACCCTCAACCTGAGACAGTTATTAATGGTGGCGCCCAGATTTTGAATGATCTTAGAAAACGTGACGTAATTTTAGGTGTCGCTACTTAAATATTCTCCTGATACAACACCCATCGGTTTCAAAATTATCCCGCCGTGTTAGCTTCGATAGATGAAAAATACGTTAGAATACGCTTTTATAGAATTTTTTTCGGGAGACCCTGAATGTCAATGGCTGATCGCGATGGCCTAATTTGGTATGACGGAGAAATGGTTCCCTGGCGGGATGCCAATACTCATGTCCTCACCCATACGCTGCACTATGGTTTAGGTGTTTTTGAAGGGCTACGTGCTTATGAAACACCACATGGCCCAGCAATCTTCCGCTTGCAGGAACATACGGATCGATTATTTAACTCGGCACATATTTTTATGATGCAAATGCCGTATGACAAGGCAACAATTTTGCAAGCGCAATGTGATGTAATAAAACAAAACAATCTTAATTCTGGTTATATCAGACCTATTGTTTTTTATGGTTCGGAAGCCATGGGGCTTGCCGCCACCACACTGTCTGTTCATGTGGCAATTGCTGCTTGGCCCTGGGGCACTTATTTAGGTGCTGACAGCCTAGAAAACGGCATTCGCGTTAAAACATCATCGTTTACGCGCCACCATGTCAACATTAATATGTGCCGTGCAAAATCGGTAACCACTTATGCCAATTCAATCTTGGCGCACCAGGAAGTCGCCCAAAATGGTTATGATGAGGCACTCTTACTGGATGTAGATGGTTATATCGCAGAAGGCTCAGGTGAGAATATTTTTATTATTAAGAAGGGTAAAATCTATACACCAGACTTAACTTCCTGCCTGGAAGGCATCACGCGCGCTTCTGTTATTGATCTGGCCTCAGAGATTGGCGTTCCTGTCATTGAGAAACGTATCACACGAGATGAAATCTACTGTGCTGATGAGGCTTTCTTTACCGGCACGGCTGCTGAAGTCACACCAATTCGTGAATTGGATAATCGCACTATTGGATGCGGTAAACGCGGGCCAATAACCACTCAATTACAAACCATGTTCTTTGATTGCGTCAAAGGCAAAGCTCAGAATCATGTCGATTGGCTCACTTTTGTTTGAATAAGATGCACTGGAAACTATTATGAATCAACAATCTGATAATAAAGCACGTGAAATTGAAATCACAACCGATGATTTACCACTCCATTGCCCAACACCTGCAATGATATTATGGAACACGCATCCACGAGTATTCCTTCCCATTGAAGCGACTGGTGAAGCATTGTGTCCTTATTGCGGCACCCATTACACTCTCAAAGGTGGTCCTGTTGCGGGACATCATTAAAATAGGGTCTTCACCTATAAAACGTTTTCTCTTTAAGGACTACCAATAAACTATGCCTGATATTCCTCGTGAGGTTTTTAAAGCTTATGATATTCGTGGCATCGTTGGCACGGAATTAACGGTCAATACTGTCGAGGCAATCGGTCAAGCTATTGGTTCAGAAGCGCTTGCTCGTAATCTAACGTCCATTGCAATTGGTCGTGATGGGAGACTATCAGGCACAGAATTATCCCAAGCCCTTGCACGTGGCATTCAAAGCAGCGGTGTTAACGTCATTGATACTGGAATGGTTGCCACGCCCATGCTTTATTATGCCGCTCATGAATTATGTCAATATTCAGGTGTCATGGTTACCGGTAGCCATAACCCACCTGAGTACAACGGATTTAAAATTGTTCTAGATGGTGAAACCTTAGCCGCAGAATCTATTCAGGCACTTCGTTTACGAATAGAAAATAACAATCTAAACCACGGCAAAGGTAATTATTCTGAACATGATATTACCGATGCCTATCTTAACCGTATCACTGATGACATCAAGTTTGATCGACCCATGAAGATCGTCGTGGATTGTGGTAACGGAGTACCTGGTGCCTTTGCACCAACTCTCTATCGCAACCTGGGCTGCGAAGTCATCGAATTATTTTGTAAAGTGGACGGCACCTTTCCCAATCATCATCCTGACCCATCAGTGCCTGAGAATTTGCACAATGTTATTCATACATTGGCAACCACCGATGCCGAAATTGGGCTAGCTTTTGATGGAGATGGTGATCGACTGGGTATTGTTACCAAGGCGGGTCACATTATCTATGCCGATCGTCTATTAATGTTATTTGCAGCCGATGTCTTATCCAGAAACCCTGACGGAAAAATCATTTTTGATGTCAAGTGCACACGTAATCTGGCGCCCTGGATTAAACGCCATGGTGGCATACCCCTGATGTGGAAAACAGGCCATTCATTTATCAAGGCCAAACTCAATGAAACAAATGCACTGTTAGCTGGTGAAATGAGCGGTCATTTCTTTTTCAAAGAACGCTGGTATGGCTTTGATGACGCCCTTTATGCTGGCGCACGACTTTTAGAGTTGCTAAGCCACCATAGTGAAATCGGCGCTATTTTACATGACCTCCCAGATTCACCTAGCACGCCTGAATTACAAATTCGTGTTCCCGAAGGGAATAATCACACGCTCATCACACAATTACAACAAAATGCGCAATTTGATAATGCCGAGCAAATCATAACAACAGATGGCTTACGGGTTGAGTATCATGATGGCTTTGGTTTGGCACGTGCCTCAAATACCACACCAGTTATTGTGCTACGTTTCGAAGCCGATAACGAAACAGCATTAAAACGTATTCAACAAGATTTTCAACATAATATTCTACGAGCCAAACCCGACGCAGTTTTACCGTTTTAATCAGAAACAATACTTGTCCTAGCAATATGAAAATTGCCATTGCCCAAATCAATTGCACGGTTGGCGACATTACTGGTAACACAACCAAGATTATTGACGCCGTTAATCAGGCCAAGCAATCTAGAGCTGATCTGATCATCACACCCGAATTGGCATTATCTGGTTACCCTCCGGCTGATTTATTGTTACGCAGAACATTCTGCCTAGCCTGTGAAAAAGCACTGGAGAAACTGATAAAACTGACTAAGGAAGTCAAAGATATCGCACTAGTAGTTGGTCATCCGAGTTACCAAAATGGCAAGCTCTTCAATACTGCATCAGTCATTCGTAATGGCAAAATAATCACCCGTTACTACAAAAGAATACTTAGTCAAATACCCTTTTTTAACGAGCGTTATTATTTCGATGCCGGTTCCAACCCCTGTCTATTTGAACTTAACAACATCAAATTTGGCATCAATATTTGTGCCGATTTCTGGCTGACCAACCCAGCAACTTACGTTATTCACCCAGATATAGATATATTATTAGTACTCAGTGCTTCGACTTATCATATTGACAAACAAGTTTCACGCTATCAAACGACCTATCAATTTATAGAACAAACCAGTCTCAGTGTTATACATACCAATTTAGTTGGCGGGCAAGATGAATTGGTCTTTGACGGCGCTTCTTTCGTTATGAATCCGCAAGGTGAGCTAACACATCAGCTCGATGAATTCGTTGAAACTATTGGGCTGGTCGACTTACAACATACGCAACCCATAAAAGGACAAATTGCAGCCTCCCAGCCCTCAGTTGCCAATATCTATCAGGCACTCTGTTTAGGCGTAGCAGATTACGTTCACAAAAATGGCTTCCCAGGTGTTCTATTGGGTCTCTCAGGAGGCGTAGATTCTGCGCTCACACTGGCAATTGCAGTGGATGCCTTAGGTGCAGAACATGTAAAAACGGTGATGATGCCATCTCAATATACTGCCAATATCAGCTTAGATGACGCACAACAAATGGCCGCACTATTAAATGTCAAACATTATGAATGTGGCATAAAGTCCATCTTTGATCAGTTGCTTGAAATATTAGCAACAGATCTCCAAATCCCTACCGATACTATCGACGCTACCAATACAAGCACCATGCCAGAAAATCTACAAGCACGTATACGCGGCATGTTGCTTATGGCGCTCTCGAATCACTCCGGATCAATTGTATTGACTACAGGCAACAAGTCTGAGATGGCCGTTGGATACTGCACTTTGTATGGCGATATGGCAGGCGGCTTTGCCGTGTTAAAAGATATTAGCAAAACTATGGTCTATCAGTTATGTGAATATCGCAATCAAATAAGTTACGTTATTCCTGAACGCATCATTAAGCGACCACCTAGCGCTGAATTACGGCCTAATCAGACGGATCAAGATAGCTTGCCCCCATATGAAGTATTAGATGCAATTATTGAAGCCTATGTCGAACAAAACTGTTCAGTAGAAGAAATCATAGCCCTTGGATATCGTGAAATTGATGTGAAACATATCATTCGCTTAATTCATGCTAACGAATATAAGCGTCGCCAAGCACCACCGGGTATTCGTATTACAAAATGTGACTTTGGAACAGCATGGCATTACCCCATAACCTCTAAGTCCAAACAGTAATTGATTCAGATCAATTTAGCTCAATATGCGTGCAATGAAGATGCCAATATGAGGGAACTTGGCTCGTAAACAGCTATCATATCAAGATGAAATTAATTTTATTTATCATCGCAGCATCAATTCTATTTCCATCGAATATTTATGCCCATGAACTTCCGGACTTAGGCGATGTCTCTCAAGCCACAATTACGCCACGCGAAGAACGCCAAATTGGGTTACAAATCATGCGCCAGATTCGTGCTGACCCCAGCTATCTTGATGACCCAGAAATCACCAGTTATCTTAACAGTCTCGGTCATAAATTAATTTCCAATTCCAGCGAAGCTGAGCCGGGACAGTCATTTGAGTTCTTTGCATTACAAAACTCCGCCATTAATGCGTTTGCCTTACCCGGCGGTTTTATGGGGTTCAATAGTGGTCTAATTATTGCTGCTCAAAGTGAATCTGAGTTAGCTGGCGTTATGGCACATGAAATTGCGCACGTTACCCAAAAGCATCTGGCACGTATGATATCTGGGCAAAAATACAGCATGATTACCTCTTTGGCCGCACTAGCAGTTGCAATTATCGCTGCGCGCTCTAACCCGCAAGCCGGATCAGCTATTATGGCCACAACACAAGCCAGCATGATTCAGTCACAACTCGATTTTACGCGCAAACATGAAAAAGAAGCTGACCGCATTGGTCTAGGCATCTTAGTTGACGCCGGCTTTGACCCTCAAGGTATGTCAACATTCTTTGAACGCTTACAAATAGCTGGGCGATTTTATGAGAATGGCGCACCTTCATATCTACGCACCCACCCTTTAACTTACGAGCGTATTGCAGATATCCAAAACCGTACTCAGGAATTGGCTTATCGTCAAGTTACTGACAGTACTGATTTCCAATTGGTACGCGCTAAGCTGCGTGCTTTTGATGGAAAACCCCAAGATGCGGTCAAACAATTCCGTGCGCGTTTAGATGA
>JAOULU010000103.1 GCA_029881855.1 Nitrosomonas sp.
TCTATTGTGCAAATGCCTAAGGGCGTGCCAGTTGCAACCTTTGCAATTGGTGAAGCTGGCGCAGTTAATGCCGGTTTATTTGCGGTTGCTTTATTGGCGGTTAGAAACAGTGAGCTAGGTGAGCAACTGGTTGAGTATCGAAAAGAGCAAACTGAAAAAGTTATTGCCACAAAACTGTCTGAGTAATGCTAGTAATGCCTGGAGCTATGTTGGGGCTACTGGGTGGTGGCCAGTTAGGGCGTATGTTTACGATGGCTGCACATCGTTTAGGTTATCAAGTCACTGTGTTGGACCCATCAACCGAGAGTCCTGCCGGGCGTATAGCTGATGTTTTTATCTGTGCAGAGTATACGGATGGTCATGCCTTGCAACAATTGGGTGATCAATGTATTGCGGTGACAACAGAATTTGAAAATATACCTGCTGAATCGCTACGCAAATTAGCTGAAACTCGTGTCGTGAGCCCCGATGCACACAGTATTGCCATCGCACAAAATAGAATTACAGAGAAATGCTTCCTTAAAGATCATGGTTTTTCTATTGCGCCATTTGCTGTCATAGAAGGTGCTGAAGACTTATCTAAACCCCATGCTACAAACCTCTTTCCTGGTATTCTGAAAGTCAGCCAGTTTGGTTATGATGGAAAAGGGCAACGGCTGGTTAGAAACCAGTCTGAATTAGAAACTGCTTTTGGTGACTTAAACAGGGTAACTTGTGTCTTAGAAAAATTAATGCCGCTCAGTAGCGAGATTTCTGTCATTGTTGCACGTGGCGCTGAGGGTGAATTGGAAAGTTTCCCCGTTGCTGAGAACCAGCATGTAAATGGAATACTGGATATTAGCATTATTCCCGCAAGAATTTCGCAGACGTTGATTCAACAGGCACAAGATATCGCCAGTAAAGTTGCCGAGAAGCTTAATTATCAAGGTGTGCTGTGTGTCGAATTCTTTGTGTTGGACGATGGCCAGTTATTGATTAATGAAATAGCACCACGACCGCACAATAGTGGCCACTACTCGATGGATGCTTGCATCACATCACAATTTGAGCAGCAGGTGCGTACACTTTGTGGCTTGCCACTTGGGAATACAACGCAGCACAGTGCAGCCGTGATGGTTAATCTATTGGGGGATTTGTGGCATAACGGCGAGCCTGATTGGTCGTTTGTTTTGCAACAAGCATCAACCAAACTACATTTGTATGGAAAAACTGAAGCACGACCTGGCCGTAAAATGGGTCATTTCACGGTATTAGATGAAACAACTGACAAAGCTTTGTCAAAAGCGCACACTATTAAACAGCAACTCGAATAACTTAAGTAACCTAGTGAACCGTAGCAACATCGATGCCAATGCATAATTCACCCGAATTATTTGAAACACAAATAACCAGCCTGCCATTCATACACCGTGGCAAAGTACGCGATATTTATGCTGTGGATGACGATAAATTACTCATTGTCCAGACCGACCGCTTATCAGCCTTTGATGTCATTTTACCTACAGCCGTGCCTGGGAAGGGAAAGTTGTTGACAGCGTTATCCGCATTCTGGTTTGATAAACTGGCGCATATTATCCCAAACCACCTAACGGGAATCCCGCCTGAGTCTGTTGTATCCATAGCTGAGCGCGAGCAAGTGCAAGACCGTGCGTTTGTCATCAAACGCTTAAAACCATTGCCTGTTGAAGCGATTGTGCGGGGCTATGTGGCTGGCTCAGGCTGGAATGACTACCAAAAAACCGGCAATATTTGTGGTATTGCCTTACCCGCTGGCCTACAACAGGCTGAAAAATTGCCCAATGGTGCAATTTTCACACCATCAACCAAGGCACAAGCTGGTGCGCATGATGAAAATATCCCACTTTCAGCAGTCACACAGCAATTGGGTGAGGCACTGACTGGCCAAGTGCAAGACAAAGCGGTCAGGCTGTATACTGAAGCGGCTGATTATGCGGCAGAGCGGGGTATTATTATCGCGGATACCAAATTTGAGTTTGGATTGGATGACCAAGGTCAGCTATATCTGATTGATGAAGTGCTAACACCCGATTCCTCCCGCTTCTGGCCAGCAAATCAATATCAAATCGGGCAAAGCCCGCCAAGCTATGACAAGCAATTTGTACGTGATTGGCTGGAAACACAAGACTGGAACAAAAAAGCCCCAGCGCCAGCACTGCCGCCAGAGATTCTAGAGCGAACAATAGAAAAGTATCAGGAAGCGCTCAAGTTGTTGGCAGCATAAAGCCGCCAGAATATTGCGTTAATATTAGTCTCGATACGATTGGACGGTCTGTTTTCGGCCATCGACAGTCGGCAATCAATTTACAGTGGGTGGCGATTAACTTTAAAAAGCGGTCAGTTAGCGACAGCCAAGCGCCCAAACTTGATGGTGAAATGTTTATTTTGAACAGTGACAATGTTCGCCATATCGGGATTCTGGGGATTTTTCCTCTTAAAAAGACATAATTGGTTGCAGCCCGTGCCACCCATGGTTTCCTGAGTAGCATTAGATTTTCCGTGTTTGTCGTTTGTTGCAGGCCAGCAAGCTAAAAATCAGTGACTTATAGTCCTAATGTCCTTCCAGGACGGAAAATACCCAGAATCCCAATCCACTAGGACGCAAAAAGTGGCAGCTTTTGCACGCTGACTTACACATAAATGCGTGTCTGGTAGGAGGTAATAGTAGAATGGGATCGGCTGGCATGCCTTGTGCCGAATGGATGACCAGCGCTTTCTTTTCAATTTAGCGTTAGAGTAAACTAAACAATTAATTTGCTATGATTGAATTATTACATTAGCAGATGATAGGAAGGTTCTAACGACCAAGCTTACTTGACGCTACGGAGTGTCTCAGCGATTAGGGGAGGGACAGTTTTAGATACTGTTGACATGTTTTGATAAATACATGCTCTTTCTAAAGAGTGCTTTGTGTCCAATGCAAGCAAGTAGGGTGCCACAAAACCTTTGTAATCTTTTTTTGTTTCATCTGGTAAATCTTTCCATCCTGAAATTGTACCGCGACATTTTTCCGAACCGCATTTGCAATGTTTTGGGAAATAGTCAACGCCGTAATTTCTCATGGCATAATCGAAGTTTATTTCTTCGTTAATATTGATATCTCTCATGGCCACAAAGTCATGAGCCCCTGTTTCATTTAGTTTAATTCCACAATCAGGATTGCAGGAATGATTAACCTTAGTTATTGATCCAGCGTGAAATACATACTCATTTTCACCTACCTGTGATGCGTGAGAATGGTTTTTGTCCAGTTTTTTTTCTATTCTTCCGACCATTACTATTTCACCAGCCTTAAAGAATCTCGTCGCAAAAATACCCTCACCTTTTCCAGCAGTTTTTCTTAATTCATATCCGTTTTCCATTTTAATTCTCCATTCTCTTCATCTTCTGTCTGTTAAGCCATGTTGTTAGGATAACAATATAACCGAACTCGATTCAGAGCCTCGTTATTTTAACATGATTATCTTGTTGATTTACTTATGTTTCCATGAAATACACAGTTTTTTTACTTTTCAATTCAAGTAAACAACCCCGTGACAAAACTCAACACCCCGCAGGTTTCTTTTAATTCCTGTTTACATTTAAATAACTCCCACGCTGTAATGCTTTTGAACACCCTCACAATCTGAGCCGGTGCAATTTTCGGATGAACTGTACAAAGTAAATGTGTTAGTTATTGTCCTTTTTATAATTCAAAGTCTGCTCCTGGTCGATAGATCGAGTTGGCCCAGCGGAATCGACAGTCCGCTTTCCGTAGGTATGCCGTCATTTGGTAATATGGAGCGAGAGGCTCCTTCGGGTCGAATGCAGACTGTGAGAATTAATCATGATTAAATCCAAAAATGTCAGCTCGTGTGTAAGCCGATATATTTAATCTGATCAGTCAAAATATTTACAATCAAGTTTTTGGTTAATTCTGCTGATGATTCGTTGTAATGAATAACAGAATTGCGGAGCAGGAGGGTTGTGGTATTTCGTTTGTACTTATACAACCTGTTGTTTTTATTGGTACCCGGGGCCGGAATCGAACCGGCACGAGCGCAATGCTCGAGGGATTTTAAGTCCCTTGTGTCTACCAATTTCACCACCCGGGCACGTGAAACATCAGATCGGTGGAGGCGGGGGTCGGAATCGAACCGGCGTAGACGGCTTTGCAGGCCGCTGCATAACCACTCTGCCACCCCGCCACATTATTACATAAGTTTTAAGCGCGTTGTATGACTTGGTGCAACGATTTCTTACAGATTGCTTGCGCAATACCCATAATCAATTTAAGTTTCAGAAAGAATTGTTCTGTTAGGAAAATGGAGCGGGAAACGAGGCTCGAACTCGCGACCCCAACCTTGGCAAGGTTGTGCTCTACCACTGAGCTATTCCCGCAATAAGAAGTCCCTATGTGACTCAAGACACTTCAGAAACAAAGGGTGGATTATAGTGATGCTGTCAGTTTTGTCAAGAAAAGCGCTCCTAATGTTGGTAATAAGTCGAATTAATCGGTTTTAAAATTGTGTTACTGGCGTTCAGATTTGAATAGGATAATTTATAGTTATTATGGGCGCTGTGAAAATACTTAAAAAGTTTAGGCTATAAAATGTGGCTGCCAAAATTATCAAAATAAAGCTGATCAATTTCACTACTAGTATAACTATGATTTTGTCCGCCTCTTTGAGCTATCTTAAGAGAACCCATGAGCGACCCTAGTTGACCGGTTGTTTGCCAATCCATATTGTTTGCAATGCCATAGAGTAGACCGGCACGATAGGCGTCACCACAGCCTGTTGGGTCAACAATTTCTGTGGGGGTGACACAGGGGATTTCAGTCTTCTTGCCGTCGGCATAAATGACAGAGCCTTGTGCGCCCAATGTCATGATCAGCGCTTTGGTTTTGCTGGCCAGTGACTCCAGGCTGCAAGCGGTGCGTTCTTGCAATAACTGTGCTTCATAGTCATTTACGGCGATGTAGTCTGCTTTTTCCACAAAACCCAATAGCTCTTCACCGTTATACATCGGCAACCCTTGGCCGGGATCAAAAATAAATGGTATGCCTGCTTCATAAAATTCACGAGCATGTTGTATCATGCCGTCACGCCCATCGGGTGCAATAATGCCCAAGCCAATATCAGTGGTATCTTTAACGGAATTAAGATGAGAAAAATTCATTGCGCCAGGGTGAAAAGCGGTGATCTGATTGTCATCTAGATCAGTGGTAATAAAGGCCTGGGCGGTGAAGGTATCTTTGATATGGCGCACATGGGTTTGTGCTAAGCCCAGTTTGTCAAATCGATGCGAATACGGTTCATGGTCATCACCCACCGTGGCCATCATGAGTGGGTCACCACCAATCATTTTTAAATTATAAGCAATGTTACTCGCACAGCCACCAAATTCACGGCGCATATCAGGCACCAGGAACGCGACATTCAAAACATGGATTTTGTCAGGAAGAATATGGTTTTTAAAATGATCTGGAAAAACCATAATATTATCGTAGGCGATGGAACCACAAATTAGTGTGCGCATATGTCCTTATCTAGTTTTGTTAAATGGCTGGGATGCTTAAGATTTCGGTTTCCAGGATAAATCTAATTCACGGGCTGCTTTTACATCATCTAATTTACGTAATGGCATATTATGTGGCGCTGCTTTAACCATGTCAGGTTGTTCTTGAATTTCGGTCAATATCTCTTTCATGGCGTCAACAAATGCATCCAATGTTTGCTTGGATTCGGTTTCAGCAGGTTCTATTAATAAGCACTCAGGAACCAGCATGGGGAAATAGGTGGTGGGCGCATGATAGCCCTTATCAAGCAAACGTTTGGCCAAATTCATGCCGGTGACACCCGTTTTGTCTTTAATGGCCTTAAGGGTGACAATAAACTCATGGCTGGCGCGACGCGTTGGATAAGCAATTTCAAACCCTGCCTTGCGTAATTCTGACATCAGATAATTGGCATTCAAGGTTGCGAATTCAGCGACTCGGTGCATACCATCCATGCCTAATAAACGTACATAGATATAAGCCCGTAACAACACACCCGCATTACCCATATGTGCAGATAAACGGCCGATTGACTGGGGTTTCTCTTTCTCAGTCACCCAGCGATATTTGCCATTTTCATGGGTGACAATAGGCACGGGCATAAAGGGTAATAAACGCTCTGCAACACCGACAGGTGCAGAACCTGGGCCACCGCCGCCATGTGGCGTAGAGAATGTTTTATGCAAATTAATATGGATTACATCAAAACCCATATCTCCAGGTTTGACTTTACCGAGCACAGCATTCAGGTTTGCGCCATCGTAATATAATAAGCCACCTGCTTCGTGCACTAGCCGGCTCATTTCGGAAACATTCTTCTCGAAAACACCCAGTGTAGAAGGGTTAGTTAGCATTAATCCGGCAGTTTTAGGTCCAACAGCCGCTTTCAATGCACCCATGTCTACATTGCCTTCTTTATCGGTTGCGATTTCAACCACTTTAAAACCGCACATAACA
>JAOULU010000104.1 GCA_029881855.1 Nitrosomonas sp.
GAAAATTGTTTTAGCCTTGTTTATTTCGAGGCTGGAATCTGTTGGTGAAATTGCGCCTTATCGTAATGTTATTCCACTTACTCGATCCACGGTGCAGTTACGTCGAAGTGATCATGCGGCTGGGCAAACGTATTGGGAATGGTTACCTGAAAATGATATCTCAATAAAAGTAACGGGTCCGGCACGTTATGCGCTAGAACATCGATTTGTTTATCCTGAGACAGAAAGTAAGATAACTCAAACCTACCGTATCCATGTTAGCTTAGATGATGAATACTATCAAACAATGGCATTTGAAACTGCCGTTGATAGTGTAGCCCCGATTTACGTCAATTGGCGCAAACAAGTTATAGGGCGACTAGAAACAGGCTATATCGATATTCCTGCTGGAGAGCATCTATTAAAATTAGATTCTACGGCACGGTTATATGGTCGATTATTATTGCATGCACAGTCTGATTACCTTTTACCCAGTTTGAATCAGCCTGCAATTGCTGCTGTAGATGTGACCAAACAAATGCGTAATACACCCAAAGAATCTAGTTGGCTTTTGGATCAAACTCAAATTGAACAAGTTGTTACTGCATTGGCGGCTTCCCCTTCAGAACAAGCCCATTTGGCACAACATGTATCAAGAGATAATCGTTATCGTGATGGCGGTATGCAGGCAAGTATGCTCATGCAAAATCAAGCATCTAAACTAATGCAAGATGCTGAGGTGCAAAACATTGCTAATAGAACGAGGCAATCACATACATTTTATCGGGATATATTACCAGTTAATAAAATCCGTGAAGATCCGCAAAGTTTTAATTGGTTTATTACAAGACGCCTACATAAGCTTGGAGGACAAGGCAGGCAGCCCATAGGAAATAAACAGCATGAGCAAGATTTGCTCAGGCAACTTGGTAGTGGTTTTTTTATCGATTTACCGGACTATTCTACACAGCTAGAAACACGTAATCAGAAGACTTTATTGGCTCTGCCTTGTGATACTGTCAATTGCTATAATTTACCAGTGCGTTCAGAGCCAGGGTTGTTAAGGGTTGTAACCGATCTTGATGCTTCAATGCAAGGCGCTACATTCATGATTCAGTTTGAAGATAATCCGCCAGTTAGTATGTATATTGATGCCCAAACAATACTTGCTGACGAAGAATATATATCTAATTCTGTGGAAGCCGGATTGCGTTCTTTGCAAAAGAAAAATTTTGTTCTGCAAGATGTGTCAGCATCATCAATGATTCAAGTGGGAGAATTTGAATTTGTTGTTCCAACAGCGGTACGTCAGGTCAGATTATGGCGTTCAGATCATAAGTTAGGCAAGGTAAAAGTAGCGCTTCAATACCGCGCATCTAAGCGCTTTATATTATCAGAGACAGAATATCTTGAGATGGTGCGCCGGTTAACTGAGCCGGATACTGCTTATGATCAATTTTTACGTGCTCATAACCAGACGAGTACAGTTACGCCACATGAAAATGAACTGAACAATCATTGGTTGCCATTGCTACGTTTCCTTAGGTCTGAACATCAGGCGTATACCAATGGGGTTACTGCATCTATACAGCCTGTTAATGTCACTCCTCTTAGTCAAACAAAACTCGAACAGTTGCGTATGCAAGCGTTGATGATGCAAAACCAACAACAATGGTTAGTTGCATTGGAGCTATGGACGCAAATATTACACGGCAGTGATGGTCTGCAAGCGATCCAACGCCAAGCAAAATTAGGTCGTATTGAAGCGCTACAGCATTTGGGTGCGCATTTTTTTATGGAACAACAATTGCGAGGCCTATTATTTCATTCAAAAGATCATTTATTGCAAGACGCAGTATTTAAAAAGCTTGTTGATTATTATCGCGGGATTGAAGATATTGAGAGGCTACAACAGCTATTGGCGGCTGTCACTTATACTAACCCTACTACTGAATATTTAAGTCATTTAAGTCAAGTGCTACTTGAGAATGGGCGCTATGATATGGCATTAATGGTTGGATTGATAGTCCCTTTGGCAGAACAACCAGTGAACAGTGTTCTACATGCGGCTTTCCGACTTGGTTGGTGGCAGGTCTATGAGTCATTGTTAGCGCAAATAACTGACGAGCAGACAAAACATTTTTGGCGTGCCCAAAGAAGTATCGAGCAAGGAAATCATTCAGTTGCATTGGAACAGTTTGGGTTAGCTGGTGAGTTTGGCGCTGCATGGTTCGATACGCTAAAAGAAGGTTTATCAATTAGGCAGCAAATTATATCAAGAGATTTTGAGCCCGAGGAATTGTCATTGCGTTGGCAGCGTTGGCAAACGCAGTATCCAGGGCCATTTAATTGGCATGAAGCGAAGCATCTTATTAGTGACTATGCGGGTGCTGTATCTATTTATAATCAAGCGCGTGATACTTATTTCCATACTTTTAAATCAGACTCGTATAAAGTTGTTAAGCTTCGTTTTGCAGGACCCATAAAGCTGCGCATAGAAGCCAGGCCTATTCACACAGGAGAAGCAACAATACCAGTTTCAGGGATGGAGGGATGGTTGCATGTGCGTGGACAAGATGGTCTTAGAATTGTTCCAATCACGCAGAATTTGCCTGTCTCGCGTTTGTCTGTTGTTGGGGATGAGTCCTTGGGGGTGGGTAGTCGTGTTTCAGACATATTCAGCTTTGGGCCGGGATTACACGAGATTGAAGTTTCTGCGCCTGATTTACCCGTATTAGTTAGGGTATTTGAAGAAAGACCTGAATTTGATTTAGGTGTGCTGCCACGACTAAATGTTGAAGTCATGGAAAATTATTTTGGCCCTTTTGAAATGACGCCAGCAATGGATGCGTTGGTAGATTATGAAGCTGAACCCAACACATTATTATGGTCTGAGGCGATGCTACTTGCACAAGGAAAGATTGAGGCAGCAATTAAGCTATATTCAGGTCAAGGTAAACAAAGTGTTGCGCGCAAAATGACACTATTGTTATGGCTGGCTGAACAAGTCCCAGAACGTTATTCTGAGATACTAGCGCTTGGAGAGGCGTTGGCTTTTGCTCATACTGATGACCCTTATGTCATGCAATTACTTAGAAGATTGTCACGTAATTCTGAATGGCTGCCAATTTCAAATATACAAACGAGTGCAGGACTGCGTTTCATTGAAGTCAATAATTGGCAACCAGAAAATCCTGCTATGCGTATTCGCAAAACCTTATTGTCTCCCTTACGAAAGAGCGAACAAATTATTTCCGGTACTAATCATCTAGTGGTCGGTATGAATAATTTACAGACAGCTGAATTTGAAGTGACGCTATTACAAGAGGATGTTCAATATCTTGTATCAGCACCAATGATAGTTTTCTATCAAATTGATAATTCTGAGCCAGTATTCATCCAACTTACGCCGCAAGAACCCCAGCAGATTATTAAGATTTCAATCCCTGAAGGTGAACATACATTACGGTTTGGAATTGATGCGCCAGTTACCAACCAATTTCTACGAGTGCATCTCAAAGAACGTGGTGGAGAAGTCTTGGTGCGTTCATTGGAGCGTGCCTACCATGTTGCGACACAACAGCGACCGATTGAGATTGGTATGGCAGGGCCAGCGTGGTTGCGGATTGATAAATTGCAGGAAGGTGTGAATTTTACGCAATTTCATTATGTTGAAACAGGTTGGCAAAAAATTAGTGTGAAGCCAGACAAGACAGAGAAAGAATCCTTGGTTCGTATTGCACAGAAAATAGCCGGCCCAAAACAACCGCCGATTCCAAATCGACAATTCAACACGCCCATTGATTCATTGCCATTACCACGCCTTAATATACAACTGCATAAGCAATCTGATGAAGTAGTTTTACATGATGGGTTTTCATTGGGAGGCCAGGAAGATGGATCATGGTCAATAAATTTTGCTGGTGTCAGCCGTAGAAATTTTGGTGATGTTATCGGTAATAATCAATCTGAACGCTTCTTTGAGTCTTCACTTACACACCGTTATTATCATGAAAACAGCCGTATTTACTTCAAAACCGATTTATTAGGACGCAGTAGAGAACGTGGAGAACCAACCTTTGGAATCAAAGAGAGTATTTTTTATCAGCCGCTGTGGGCACCAGTTAATTTTAAGTTAGATGGCAGTCTTTATACACAGCAATTTAGGCAGGTGAATGATAAGGATTCTGAATGGACAGGTTTTGTACAAGCTTCCGTATCACAAAGAAGGGAAATCAGCCCGAAGACATGGCATGTACCGGAATTATCTTATTTCTACCGTGCATTAAGCTTAGATGCCAATACTGGCGATAATCCAAGATTGGACCAAGATATTTTTACGCAATATAAAGCAGATCATCTACGTGGTCTGAGGATATCAGAAACATTTTTACATCGACCATGGCTAGACACACTTTGGCATAGTAATGTGTCCGTTGTTACCAATGAAAACGGGAATGTCATTAATCCTGACCATATAAGAGCTTCAGCCGGATGGCGGCAGTTGATAGGTGGTTTTGAGTTCGATGCGAGATACCAATTTTTACAATTCTTTTCTGATAAGCATCGCAACAACAATTTTAAACGTCATTCGTTTATGACCAGCTTAAGTTTTAATCAATGGCGATTTAATCAGCAAAGAGTCGAGATTGGCATAAAGTACAGGCGTGATTTTGATATTTCGAGTGATAATGGTTTGCTATATTTATCATGGCATTTTGGAAGGGGACGTATGTATCGAGATTTTCTTCCAGGAGAAATAAATTTCAAAAATGTGCGCCAACTAAACATTCCTCACCAAATAAATAATTCAATTAAGCCAGTTAATAGCCATGGTGATTGAAGAAAAGTTAAGAGCGTTGTTGGGAGAAACGGTTCATCCTCTATGGCTGAAGGCGGACAGCCGTATTTCTGAACCATTAATCAGAGCATGCCTAAGAGATGGCCAAAATCTGGTTAAAAAGGGTAGCCAAGATATTAATTTGCGACGGTTAATTATTTTCTTGAGTCATGAGATCAACCTTAAGTTACAACAAGCATATAGCCTACGTCGTAATCAAATTGAGTTTCTAAAACGTTTTGGACGCGCAGTATCAAACCGTGAGCGCCAGCAATATATACTGGATTATGCAAAAGACTTGGGCGCAACGGATCAACAATTAATTGCTGATAAAGAAGCTTTTAGTCGGTGGTTTGGTGTTGATGCAATGACAGATCGTTATTTACGTCGTCATTCTCAATTAGAACGTGTCATAGCTGCCTATCTTAAACACTTAGGTAATCTGCTTGCAAAAGTGCTGTTAGAGGAGGGTGATGAAGCGGGCCACCATGTCCTATGGAAGCATCTTAATTTGGAGCAGTTAATTAAAGCGTTGTTAGCCTATGATGGTGATAGTCGGGTTAATATTGCAGCTTTTAAATGCTTGGCAGATGCCTTAAGTGTATTACCAAGAAAGCTACAACAAGAAGTTGTGGATGCCGCAACAACACAGTATATCTATCGCTCAGCATTAGAATCTAAGCAACAAACATGGATTCAATGTGAGGCATTAAATCTGCTACAAACACTTTCACCGTTAACTTTTCAAAAAGTATTAATCAATCGTTTAAGTTATCCATTGGATGGTGATGATTTGTTTGTGCGTAAACGTGCGGTTCGTTTATTAGGTGAAAACTTAGCTTACATTCCGGAGCTAAATCAATTGTTTCCTGTTGTCATTAAAGACCCTAGCCCTTTTGTACGGCAAGAACTTGCGACAACTTTGCGTTATGCAGATACGGAAGATTTGATAACCTGGTTGCGTTATTTGATTTTATTAGATAAAAGCCCTCAAGTCAGAGCAGCAGCTTTATTAGAATTTAATAATTATTTTCAGAATTCTGTTTTGTTCAATGCGTTATTGCAAATATTAATAGATATTCTGGATCGAGAGCGGAATTCATTTGTATTAAGAGTAGCCCTTAAAATAGTCGGTGATGGGCAGGAGAAACTTGCTCCAGACCATGCTTTAGTATGGGAAAAGAATTTACAACCATTAATTTCGAAATTACATATAGAAGCTAATGATTTTTCTGTTAGACGTTGGGCCGCACAATTAAGAGATCGGCTTTGGTTAGATGGCGATCCAGAGTTACGCAAACTGGCTGATCAATTACGTTCTGAAATTATAAAGATAGAACCTGGTGATGATTGTAAATTACCTCACTATGTAAGTGATCTTGATGAAGAAACCTTAGGAAGGATGTTGTCTGTACTAGCGCAACAGGATTTTGGTTTTGATGTTTCTTATGGTTTGTTTGGATCTTATATTACACGTGGCCATCGATTTGGGTTTCGATTATGGCGATTTATTTATGAAGTGCGTCATCCTGCACCTGATAAACGTCAAGCCTTTCCACACACTGTTGGTCGATTGTTTGAGGGAAGTGTTCGTGCGCCGTCAGCTATTTTGTCTGAATTAG
>JAOULU010000402.1 GCA_029881855.1 Nitrosomonas sp.
GCCATTTATTGCAATACGCGCCATTGTTGACCCACTTGAGTTTTCCCCGCCTGAAGCATTGTTGAGTGCGGTTTACCCTGAAGGCAGTGTGGATGTGCTGCGTTTGACATCTTTGATATTTAATCGTTCGGTGAAAATCAAAACACTGGCGCATCTGGGGTTGGGGATGTATTCGGCTCGGACGACTTTGAAGAAAGTGGTGCAAGTCGCAGGTAAGAAATTGGCGAGTGATCCAGATGATTCAGAAAGATATGATCCGAGTGAGTATGCAGAGCATTGATTTATGCTACTCGGCGGGTGGTTGAAGTTGTAATGCCGCTAACTGTGCGTATAGTTGGCTTGATTTCAACAGTTCTGTGTGTGTTCCCAAAGCGTTGAGTTTCCCATGATCCAACACGGCAATACGGTCTGCTGATTGTACGGTTGCCAGACGATGCGCAATGACTAGAGTTGTACGGTTAATCATCAGTTGTTTGAGTGCCTGTTGCACCCAGAATTCGCTTTGAGAATCTAGTGCACTGGTGGCTTCGTCCAATAGTAAAATGGGTGCATCGGCTAAAATTGCACGTGCAATGGCCAAGCGTTGTTTTTGTCCCCCCGATAGGCCTAATCCTAAGTCCCCCAAATTAGTTTCATAACCTTGTGGCAGTGCACAAATAAACTCATGCGCATAGGCGGCTTCTGCGGCGGCTTGAATCGCTTCTTCTGTGGCATCGGGACGGGCATAACGCAAATTCTCATTAATCGTGCCATAAAATAATGCAGGGTTTTGTGAGACCAATGCAAAACACTGTCGTAAGTCAGCAATGTCTAATTGCCGGATATCAATGCCTTCTAACTTGATGCTGCCAGATTGACTGTCAAAGAAACGTAGCAATAAATCGAATAGTGTTGATTTTCCAGCGCCAGAAGGTCCCACTAAAGCCAAAGTTTCTCCTGCTTTAACGTTCAGTGTCAGTTCGTTAATCGCCAGGATATCGGGGCGTGATGGGTAGGCAAAGCATAATTGATCAATTTCGATATTGCCCAATACTTTTGGCAAGGTTTTTGGTTGTGGTGGGTTTTTTATTTGGTTGGGCGCGTGCAGTAATTCCATCGTGCGTTCAGCCGCACCGGCTGCGCGTTGTAATTCTCCAATGACTTCTGAAATGGATGCGACCGCCGAGCCAACAATAACGCTATAAAACACAAAAGCGGCCAACTCTCCACCACTTATTCGCCCTTCAATCACATCAATTCCACCGACCCAAAGCATCAATCCGACCGCACCTAAAACCAGAATAATCACCATAGTGACCAATAACGCACGTTGTTTGATGCGTTGTTTGGCAACGACGAAGGCTTCTTCCACATGATCATGAAATCTGCGTTGGTCAATCGTTTGGTGATTATAGGCTTGCACCGTTTTAATCTGTCCCAGAATTTCACCCACATAAGCGCCTACAGCGGCAACTTTGTCCTGGCTCTGGCGCGACAAACCGCGCACGCGGCGGCCAAAAATTAGAATGGGTGCGACCACCAACGGTACACAGATCATCACGATGGCTGTCAACTTGGCATTGGTAATAAATAACCAAATAATGCCGCCGATCATCATAATGAAATTGCGTAAGGCAAATG
>JAOULU010000403.1 GCA_029881855.1 Nitrosomonas sp.
AAGAGGAATGGTCGGCAATCCTGTTTCCCATTCGTCAACCTTAACCCACTTTGCTTTTTTGTTGCCGCTTTCCGGCTCCCAAATCTCGACCTTTCCTGGCGCCAGTATGCGCACGCTTCTCTTTGGCGTTTCAGAAAAGCCATCTTGTTCAACCTGCTCCTCAAGAATACGTACATGGGTCAAGGTTTCAACGCCGTTTATGTATTCTGCGTGCGCAAATAATACATTTTCAGGTTTTATCAACACCCAATATGGCCTTATACCATCAATTCTGTCATCTTCAAGGGTGCGTGGCTGCCCGTCCGCCCTCTCTGTTGGCTTTGGGCTATCTACCAACACATGGGCAAATGCCTTCGCTACCCCTTCACGAAACCATGACCTTGAGAAAACATCAATGTTATTACCTTGCAAATCTACATCCTGAATAATCGTGTCAAGAATTAATTCAGGCGTATCTTCACTCACAACGACCGGATCAGAGAACGGTTTACCGGATAACGCATCAAGTGTCTGTTCAACCATATTAAGTAGCGTGGTGGCATTGATACGCGCATCATAATTTTTTTGAGTTTCATACTCATGCCTTGGCGCATAAAGCACCCCAGCCTCTCGCATAGCATCAGTCCCGCCCAGCAATGTTTCCATCTTTCGCCATTTTGGTTTCATGCGACGGTATGAAAGGCTTGTTGTTGTCGGGTCTTGTTTGTCATCTGCCATGTTGTCTCCGGATGTTAGAAACTGGATGAGTAGGATGGTGTTGTGAGCGGGAACTTGCGGTGGACAAAATAGCCTGCCCCATCTGTCCAATCGTCTATTGATGGATGCTGCTGAAACTTCTCAGGTTCGCCCTTATCATCATAAGCTTGACTTTCAAACGCATCTGTAAGCTCCGGGCACTTTTCAATATCAACAAATAATTCACCTTTCGATAGTTTAGAATTTACTGCGTTGATTCTATCCCGTACCAGCGGGTTGGCTTCTGGCGCGTCTACCCTATAACCTGCATTTGTAATAATCTGTATATCTGACAAGCTTGCGTTAGTCCCTCGCTTTCTGCCGGTCGCATCTGGGTGAACTGTAATCTGCCTGTCTTTATACCTATTCAAGTTGTTAACAAAATCATAAGTATCGTGACTTACAAATTCATCAATGGCATATATTTTCCTACCTTCAACAACCCAAACTGACGAACAACACCCACCAATATTAAAATCATGGCCTATATGTATGTGATTGGTCTTACTTTTTTCTTTGTCATCCAGTGCATGTTTATCGCGGTCAAAGAAGTGATAAACAGTGTGCTGACTTAAATTTACAAATTCACCGTCAAGATATAAAGCTGCAAGCTTGTCGTCATAATTCAGCCTGATTTGTTCCACATACCCATCAGGCAAGAATTTGTTATCCGTTGTTTTTGCTTTAATGAGTTGATGGTCACTATCTGGATTTTTCCCCCACCGCTCATATGTAAAACCATGTTTACCGTGATCTGGTGTAGTAACCACGCCGATAGTATTAACCCCATTTTTGGTGTTTTGTCTTGCCCTCTCAACAACGCGCCGCCATACCTCACGTGCTTTATCTCTTACAAGCGTATCGATTTCGTCAACGA
>JAOULU010000105.1 GCA_029881855.1 Nitrosomonas sp.
ATTTGTCAGCGGATGAAAAGAAGGTGTTAGATAAAAATAATATTGATTTGGTAGCTACAGAAATGAGCAGGACGTCATACTCGATAACAAAGACCAAACAAGGCAACTCGAATCAACAGATTAAGAGCAGTTGACTTTCCGTATGCATAAACACTATGGTTGATAAACAGAAAAACCTATCCGTTACCCTATCTACTACTTGCAAACTTTAAAACCATAAGACACTAGTCCTGGTTTGCTTCGCCCACAGGTACTTCAGGAGAATCTTCACTTGGAATTAGCTGCTGTTTAGCCTCAGCTTTAAGCTTTCGCTTCGCTTCTTTTTTCTGTTTCTTTGCGATATCTCTCTGACGTTTAGCGTACTCATAATTGGGTTTGGCCATGTTCGGTCTTCTTTAGTTAAATTTGCGGTGTAAGTATGTACTGCCTTAAGAGGTTGTCATCGCATGGACCCAATTAACGGAGTCATAATCATTAATTTTATAGCCTTGATCGACACCCCGCTGATGCCCTCATCATACAATAAAATTGCTTCAGCGTTTATTGTTTACGTTATCTACTGGCCATTACACAATTCACACATAGTTAAACACTGGTAATTTTTTCCCAAGAGTCTCGCAATGTCACTGCGCGATTAAACACAGGTTTCCCCGGTTTTGTGTCCGTGTGGTCGGCGATAAAATAACCATTGCGTTCAAATTGGAATGATTGTCCAGGTTCTGCATGACTCAGCGACTGTTCCACATAAGCAACAATAACTTCTTTTGACTCAGGATTTAGCAATGTCTTGTAATCTTTATCACCAGTGTCCGGGTAAGGATCAACAAATAACCGGTCATAGAGTCTTACTTCTGCCTGCCCAACATGTTTAGCGGAAAGCCAGTGAATATTACCTTTGACCTTACGTTTTTTAGCGCCTTCCGTTCCACTTTTGGTATCAGCATCGTAGGTACAATGAATAGCCTCAATGTCACCCGCCGCATTTTTATCAACAGCAACACATTTCACAATATAAGCATAACGTAAGCGCACTTCTGCACCGGGCGATAGACGAAAATAGCCCTTGGCAGGCTCTTCCATAAAGTCATCGCGCTCAATGTAGATCGTCTTTGATAACGGCACAATGCGACTTTCCCACTCTGGCTTTTTAGGATGATTCGGCGCAAAACAATCTTCTTCCTGGTCTTCTGGATAATTATCAATAATCAGTTTTAATGGCTTCAGCACAACAACCCGACGTGGTGCGGATTCATTTAAATCTTCACGCAAGCAATCTTCTAGTACACTCACATCAATCCACGAGTCCGCTTTACTCACACCAATACGCTCAATGAACTGACGAATTGATTTGGGAGTATATCCACGCCGACGTACCCCTGCCAGTGTACTTAAACGCGGGTCATCCCAGCCGTCTACGAGGCCAGATTCAACCAACTCAATCATTTTGCGTTTACTCATGACGGTGTAGGTCAAATTGAGACGAGCAAATTCTATTTGCTGCGGATGGCAAGGCACGTTATCGACCAATTGATCAAGCACCCAGTCATAAAGTGGGCGATGATCTTCAAATTCCAGGGTACAAAGAGAGTGCGTAATTCTTTCAATTGCATCAGATATGCAATGCGTATAGTCATACATGGGATAAATACACCATTTATCACCCGTACGCTGATGGTGAATATGGCGAATTCGGTAAATAACTGGATCACGCATATTCATATTGGGTGAAGACATATCAATCTTGGCTCTCAGAACATATTTTCCATCTGGAAACTCGCCTGCTTTCATACGCCGAAATAAATCCAGGCTTTCATCTACCGGGCGGTCACGATAAGGACTATTTTGCCCTGGGCTGGTTAAAGTGCCACGCCGTTCACGAATTTCATCCGCGCTCAGGCTTTCCACATACGCTTTTCCCTGAGCAATCAAATATTCAGCAAATGCATAAAGCTGGTCAAAATAATCTGAGGAATAATGCAAATTCTGCCCCCAATCGAACCCCAGCCACGCAACATTTTCACAAATTGCATCAACATATTCCTGTGCTTCTTTCTCAGGATTGGTATCATCAAAACGTAAGTGACATACGCCGTTATAATCATGTGCAATACCAAAATTCAGACAAATACTTTTTGCATGGCCAATATGTAAATAGCCATTAGGTTCCGGTGGAAACCTGGTCTCCACACGCTGCCCCCATTTGCCAGCACGATTATCTTCATCAATAATGCTACGAATAAAATTAGAAACAACCACTTCATTTGGCAAACTGGTTACAGGTTTATCTTTCAAGTTAGTCTCTCGGAGTATGTTTGATACGATTGGATGCTAATTATAACGACGATCGACTGAAAATTCACTAAAACACCAAGGAAACGTAAATGGTCTTGATTTTGTTATCTATTGCAGGCATTCTTTATTTTGCTTTGCAACTTGAAGATAAATTTAAAATCCCATCTCCACTTGGATTAATTGGCCTATCTTTTCTGTTTCATTATTTTTTACATGCTTCACCACTTTTCACCAGCAACCCTGCAGACTTTGCAGCATTGGTATTGTTCTTATTACCGATCCTATTAATCTCTGACTCTTTAGAACTTACCGTAAAAGATCTAAAAGAAAACGGTTTGAGCCTATTTTATCTTTCCGTAGTAGCAGTCGCTCTATCCATACTTGCCGCTATATTCACCGCTGATCTTATTTTTGCTGATTACCACTTATCCTCAGCCGCAGTGATTGTTTTATTTGCCATGGTGTTGGCAACTGACCCCGTTTCTGTTGTCAGTATTTTCTCAAAATTCTCATTGCCACACCGGCTAAAAATCCTGGCAGAAGGAGAAAGCTTGTTTAACGATGCTACCGCTTTAATTATATTTGTCTTTATTGGTCTTTATGCATTAGATGGTGGTGAGATTACTTTCGGCTATGTATCAGAAACCAGTTTAATTGTTATTTTAGGCTCTGCCGCGTTAGGCATCTTTATCGGTTATCTGGGTCTATTCGTTCTTAAAACAACTGAAAATCGAATTGCCGAAATGATGGTAATTCTATGTACTGGATACGGCGCTTTTGAAATTGCTGAACACTTCTACACGCTACTTAATTTGTTTGGTAGTCACTCTCATCTACATCTATCAGGCATCTTGTCTTGCATTATGGCAACCATCACCGTGCAACACGTTATGACCAAAGCACTTGATGAAGAGGCCTCACGTTTAGATGCAGACGAAGAAGCACTGCAACAAGCCGCACAAAGATCAGAACCTTCACGAGGACTCATAACAGGTCTAGTAAAACGAATTAAAACCACTATTGAAGAACGAGACCGTCATATCCGCAGCAAAGAAGATATTCAGTTATTGGCAATTATAGCCAATACAATTTTATTCGTTGCAATGGCGGAAATCATTGACCTCAAGCAATTATGGCAATTCAAAGTTGAAATTCTAGGTATGTTTTTAGCAACTACGGTTATTCGTGCCTTGATGATGGCCAAATTTGCCATCATTACCAACCAAACCATAAAAATGACGAATATTAATCTCCGTTGGTGGGGTATTCTCACCTTTGCAGGTATAAAAGGCGGCTTGTCAATTGTCATGTTGATGATGATTCCTCCTTCATTTGAACACTTACAAATGTTTCAGTCCGTTGTGATTGGCGTCATTCTTCTATCCACATTTATTTATTCAGCCATTCTCGTCACCATCATCACAAAAAACAAACACATCTTTGCGCTTGAAATGAAAGCCGAACACCAAATACATCACCCAAAATCATAAATACTTGTATCATAACTTGGTCAAAACTTGTGACAATGAGCATCACCTAAATGTACCCCTTTATTTATTATGAATAAGCTTTATTCTTCACGCCCTATTTAACACTGAAGCACTTGCACCCCCTTAAAATAGGTCATTCTGTATTTGACTTTTATCAATGTGTAGCATAGAATCATCGGCTCTCTTTGAATACGCAGGACAGGTTTTTGTGAAAACATTTTCAGCCAAGCCACAAGAAGTAAACCATGACTGGTTCGTCATTGACGCAACCGATAAAGTACTGGGTCGCCTAGCATCGGCCATTGCACATCGTTTACGTGGCAAACATAAGCCAATTTATACGCCGCATGTTGATACGGGCGACTATATTGTTGTCGTCAATGTTGATAAATTACGTGTCACGGGTAATAAAGCAGAAGACAAAATTTATTATCGTCACAGTGGCTATCCAGGCGGTCTTTACGAAACAAACTTTAAGAAAATGCATACGCGTTTTCCAGGTCGCCCACTTGAAAAAGCAGTAAAGGGTATGTTGCCTAAAGGTCCGCTTGGCAACGCCATGTTGAAAAAACTCAGACTCTATGCGGGTGATATGCATCCTCATGCAGCACAACAACCAAAATCACTTGAAGTTAGGGCTTAATTATGGGTATTCAATATAATTACGGAACTGGTCGACGTAAAAGCGCTGTCGCACGTGTTTTTATCAAACCTGGTAAAGGTGCGATAGTTATCAATAACAAACCTGTTGATGAATTTTTTTCACGTGAGACAGGTCGTATGATTGTACGTCAGCCCCTCGAATTAACAGAAAACCTCACATCATTTGACATCATGGTTAATATTCATGGTGGCGGAGAGTCAGGTCAAGCAGGCGCAGTTCGTCACGGTATTACACGCGCATTGATAGATTATGATGCAACACTTAAACCTGTACTCAGCAAAGCTGGACTGGTTACACGTGACGCAAGAGAAGTTGAAAGAAAGAAAGTAGGCTTACGTAAAGCACGACGTCGTAAACAATTCTCTAAACGATAAAGATTGCTCATCGACAAAAAAAGCCGCCTTTCTTATGGCGGCTTTTTTGTTATATATTTACGAAAATACTTACTAATTCCTAATCAAATACAATTGATACGACTATCAGTAATTCCGTAATAATAAAACGTACCCACTTGAATTAAAGAATTTGGAGTCACAATGATTAATATAGGCATCGTTGGTGGAACAGGTTATACCGGCGTAGAATTATTACGTTTTCTAGTACAGCACCCTAAAGTAAATATACAGACAATTACTTCACGCAGTGAAGCCGGGATGGATGTGTCTGAGCTATTTACTAACTTAAGAGGACATATCAATCTTAAATTCAGTAACCCTGCCGATGCAAAACTTGATACCTGCGACCTGGTTTTCTTTGCTACACCCAATGGTATTGCCATGCAAGAAACGGAAGCATTACTTAATGCTGGCGTTAAAGTTATTGATCTTGCCGCAGATTTTCGTATCAAAGATATAGCCGAATGGGAAAAATGGTATGGCATGCAACATGCATGTCCAAATTTAGTCGCTGAAGCTGTCTATGGTTTACCAGAAATCAACCGTGAAAAAATCAAAACCGCACGCTTAATAGCTAACCCTGGTTGTTATCCAACCGCCGTACAACTGGGCTTCTTACCTTTAATAGAAGCTGGCATTATTGATACAGACCATCTTATTGCTGATGTAAAATCAGGGGTCTCTGGCGCAGGAAGAAAAGCCGCTGTTCACACATTACACGCTGAAGCTTCGGATAACTTTAAAGCCTATGGCGTACCAGGACATCGGCATTTACCCGAAATCAAGCAGGGCCTGTCTAATATTGCAGGAAAACCTGTTGGCTTGACTTTTGTGCCCCATCTCGTACCAATGAACAGAGGCATCCATGCTACGCTCTACGCAAAGCTAACAAAAAAGATCAACCTACAAGCGTTATATGAAAAACGTTATGTGGATGAAACATTTGTTGATATTTTGCCCAGTGGAATGCATCCCGAAACACGCTCCGTGCGTGGCTCCAACATATGCCGCATCGCTATACACCAACCACAAGAAGGCGACACAGCTGTCATCCTATCAGTTACTGACAACCTAGTGAAAGGTGCCGCAGGCCAAGCAATACAGAATATGAATCTTATGCTTAATTTACCTGAAACAATGGGAATCGACCAAGTTCCATTATTACCTTAATTCATTATTCTCAATTACCTGAGAAACACAATAACAAAACCACAACACTTAACCTGATGAAATTACACTATAAACAAATTTCCTTGCACAGAATATATAAAGTATACACAACCTTATCCGTTATATTCTATACTTAACATACAATATTTGGTTTAAATTTCAACACCTTTAAATCTATAGAGCCCTACCTGTGAGTAAATTATTTAAGACAAGCTCAAAAGTTCTGTCCTCACCCGTCGTGGTTCGTCCGCATGTTTCTTGGCGCTCTCGATTTTTAGTCTTTTTTATGGGTGGAATTTTTTTGATAGCATTATCCTGGGGTATGTATGAAGCTGGTAGCAAATCAGCCACACC
>JAOULU010000404.1 GCA_029881855.1 Nitrosomonas sp.
AATCCTACGCCTAAAGATGTCGACCAAGAGTTTACAGCCCTATTCATGATTTTTGATGAAGAAAATGAAGAAGAAAGTGGTCTCAAACATGCAATAAATGGTCGTCTTTTTGGCAATCTTGGGGGTTACAAAACAAAATTGGGGGAACGCATACGTTGGCATCTTGTTGCGCTGGGAAATGAAGTCGACAACCATACGGTACATTGGCATGGTCAAACCGTGCTAGCTCATGGACGCAGAACTGATGTTATTGAATTACTGCCTGCCAGCATGGTTTCAGTAGATATGATCACTCGATCACCCGGCAACTGGCTCTTTCATTGTCATGTGAATGATCATATGTTAGCCGGAATGTCCGCTCGATGGCAGGTCGAAGAATCACTAAAAAGACCTAAATCAGATATTAGCAAGAATAGTCCTTAAAATTTATCCAACCAATACAATTCGTTATAAATTTGAATAGTTATTCCAGCATTTTCATACTAAAGTTTAATGTTTTCAAGTCGTAAAAGTAGTATCAACTGATCTATTTAATTATTATAGAAAAACCAACAGTCAGGAACGACATCATGAAAATAATTGTTAACTTTAAGTCTGGTTTCAAACAAACATTCATTGTCCCCAAGGATATGCTGGCAATTGAGTTCAGGAGACTGGCCGAAGAAATTGGCGGTAATATTGAAAATATTGAATTCTCTCTGCCGCCACGACAAGCAGGTTTTTCTACCTCGGAGCTCTCAGGTATTCTTCAATTACCAGAATAAACATAATTCCATAGACAATAGATTCAGCACACTATGTGCCGAATCTAAAATGGAATATCATCTTCCATATCATCAAAACCACCCCCGCTCTTGCTTGATGCAGACTGGTTTGGCGCAGCATTACTCTCTTCTTTATCGTTTAAATCAAAGCTACCACTACCCGATCGACTACCGAGCATTTTCATATCATTAGCGATAATCTCTGTTGTATACCGATCAACACCTGATTTATCTGTCCATTTACGTGTTTCCAGCCTTCCTTCAATATAAACCTGGCGACCTTTCTTTAGGTATTCACCCGCAATCTCAGCCAACTTGCGGTAAAAGGTTACACGATGCCATTCAGTCTTTTCCTGTTTTTCTCCAGTTTTATCTTTCCAACTATCCGTGGTCGCCAATGTAATATTAGTTACCGCTTCACCATTTGACATATAACGCGTTTCTGGATCTTTCCCTAAGTTACCAATGAGTATAACTTTATTGACTGAAGCCATTTATGTTTCCCCTCCTAGTAATTTAACAACCCCTTCTTCATCAAAACCATTCATATCTACTTTCAAATATGCAACTCTTTCATTCGCTAATACCAGCGCCTCATGTACACCTGTCAATGCAGCCAGTTCACGAGATAACGTCTTCGATTCCTCAGTATCCATTTCTTGCACTTGATACATCTTAGAACGGACTGCCGCAGGTGCTTGCATGGTCATAGCAAGTATTAACCAAATAACTAGTAGTAACCCACAAAACGCATACAATGCATAGGCACCATAATATTGAAATAAATATCCGCCAATCGCTGCGCCAATAAACGCCCCAAGAAATTGGGTGCTACTA